>CAMXBB010000112.1 GCA_947179265.1 uncultured Bacillota bacterium | reverse complement strand
CTACTATAGAGAATAGAGAGGTATTTTATTATGGAAAAGATGATAAAAGTAATCAATGACAATTTAAGGACTGTAATTAGCGGAATAAAAACTCACAAATCGGATACTGAGAGTAGCTTAGCAACTGTTCAAGGTAAGATGGATGAAAGGGTTAAACTAGCAGGAGAATATCGTTCTAATGTCGAAGATTCAAGACAAATTATATCAACTTTAGAAAATGAAATATCTACTCTAGAAAATGACTTAGATGATTTAAAAAAGAAATTTGACTCTAAAGATTTTAGAGAAATCCTAGTTGTAGGTAGCAAAGAGATTAATAATAAAATAGCTGAGAAGAAGTCCTTAATAGCAGAACAAAGTCAAAGAATTATAGCTTTAACAGAAAAAGCACATAAATTAAAAAATGAATTAGTAGCATTAAAAGAGAAAAAGTTATCTTTAGAATCAACTCTTGAAAAAGATAATATCTTAGAAGCTTATTATGAAAATCGTATTATGGAAGTAATCAATTTCTCTGAAAAACATACTGAAGATTTAAAAGAGTATATTGATGTAGAACCACAACCAGAATTAATGACTAGTACAAATGAAGTTGAAAACATCGACATTACTAGTGTAATTGATGGATCTGTGTTTGAAGAAATTGATGAAATTAGCAATTCTACTGATGGCGATGAATTAAGTGAATATATTAATGACGTATTAGATGAAGGTACTATCGATTTAAATGATCTTGACTTAGATTATGAAGATGAAGAAGAATCTAGTGACGAAGATGATGACAATTATGCAACTGCACAAATTGATGATATTATTAATCAAGCTAATGATTTATTAGAAAAGAGTAAAAATATTGAAGGTGTTAATGCTTCAAATGATGATAGTGAAATAATTGCTGACGAACCATTAAATCTTGATGAGGTTGATGAAATATCTGAACCAGTACCTCTTTACATCGATGATGGAGATGATGAATCAAGTGATGATGAAGGCTTAACGTTATCTTTAAATAATGATGAAAATTTATTAGTGGATGAAGATATACCGGAAGTTGAACCTTATAAACCAGAAGAGAATATAACAGATGAAGAGTATGAAAATGCATTACTTGATAGTCCTGATGTAAGCGATATCTTCCCAACTTTAGATATTGATGTTCCAGAGGTTCCAATAGATAATGGTATCGGAACTTTAGGAGAATTAACTTTAACTGCTCCAGAGGATTTAGACTTAGAAGAAGCAGATGTTGATGATATTAAGGCTGAAGAAGATAGCTTTGATAGTGTTGATGAAGAAAATATGTTCACAGCATTAGCTAACTTTGATGCTGAAACTAATAATTTCCCTGAGATTCAAATCGATAATGATCCTTTAAAAGAAAAAGATGAAGTAGAAAATGATGCTCCATTATTCAATATAGATGAAAAAGAGGATAATGATGATGCTATAGCTGAATTAGAAGAAGCTAATTTAGATGTATCTAAATTTAGTTCAGATGATATAGAATCAATCAAAGAAAAATATGTTAAAAATAATATAGTGAATATTGTTTATACAATGCGTAAACATAATATAGCAATTTCTAGAATATATGAATGTGCTAATATATTGAGTAATTCAACAGCTGAACAACTTGATTATATATTAACTTTATTAGAAAAAACTAATGCATCAAGTGATTCATTAAGTTATGTATTTGGTCTATTAGATAGAGTTGATATCTACAAGTTAGAGGAAAAATTATCTGCTAAAACTAATTATGAATTATCTGAATTATTATATGATGTTATTCCTTATGAAGGTGAAGTTGATTTAGAAAATATTCTTAACTTAAGTTCAAATGAGGTAAGCATTTTAAGATCTGAATCATCTACAGAGGAATTCGAAAAAATTAATCAATTCAGCGATATAATAAAAGCAAACTATAACGAATTAAAGAAATATAATGTTAATAACTTAAATGAATGTATTACAAGACATCCTCATAGATTCTTATTTAATCCAGATAACTTTGCTGCTATTTTGGATAAATATGATACTGAAGATTTAACCAGATGTGTTAATAAGAATGCTGCTGTAATAGATAAATTATAGAAGAACGATAGTTCTTCTTTTTTGTTTACATTCTATTGAATAACAATTGACATATTTATTGTCTTTTATTGTAAATATTTGTATAATAAAAGTGATACATAGGAGGGTCATTTATGAGCAAAAGAAATATAATGCTAATGATATTTGTTTGTTTTTTTGCGTCTATTTCTAGTGTAAAAGCTGATTATAGTTATGTTGTAGTAAATGATTCTATCAATGTTAGAACGGGCCCATCTACTAAATATGATTCTAAAAAGATAGTAAAAAATGGTGCTTCATATAATCTTATAAAAGAGGATATTATTAAAGATGAGCAGATGAATGGTTCGTGTGATAGTGGATGGTATAATATTTCTTTCGAAAATTCATCAGCTTATGTATGTAGTGAATATGTTACGAAATATAATGTTAAGGACAATCCAAGTGAAGAGGACGTCGAAGCGAAGACTGAATGTCATCTAAAGATGAAGGAAGCAGGATTTCCATCTAGTTATTGGAACGATTTATGTACAATTCAAATGGCTCATCCAACATGGCAATTTAAAGCATTAAAGACTAATTTAGATTTTAAGACAGCAGTTGAAAAAGAGAGTTCATGTGGTAAGAGTTATATAGCTTCAAGTAAACCAGAAGATATCGATACGTCATGTAAAAATGCTTATACAAAGACTTGGTATCCTGCTAGTCAAAAGGCAGTAGCGTATTACATGGATCCTCGTAATTGGTTAAATGAGAAACATGTTTTTCAATTTTTATTTTTGCAATATGAGAATTCGATGGCTAGTGTCTATCCAAGCAGTGTAGTAGGTATAATTCAAAATGCTCAATTCTATAAATATCATTTGAGTGTTAATAATAATTTAGGAGATATAATTAATACGGCTGGTAAAGAAACCAATGTAAGTCCTGTTTTTCTTGCTACTAGAATGTATCAAGAGTTAGGTACATCCGATAGTTTAAAGAACTTATATCAAGGAAATTATACTGGAAGTAATGGAATATATAATGGCTTTTATAACTTCTTTAACTATGGAGTAACCGATGAATGTGTTAAAGCTAATGGAACTACATATTGTGGTTTAAATCATGCTAAAAATAAGAATTGGAATTCACCACTTGCAGCTATAAAGGGTGCAGCTACGAATTTAAGTTCTGCGTATATAAGCGTTGGACAATACACTACATATTTACAAAAGTATAATGTTGTACCAAATAACTTAGCTAGTTTATATGTTCATCAATACATGACCAATGTTGCAGCACCATCTAGTGAAGCAACGACTACATATAATTCGTATAAGAAGATGAATCTACTTAATACCGCTTTTGTATTCTATATACCTGTTTATAATAATATGAATAATGTGATAACCAATTCTAATCAAGGAGCAACTGGTGGAGATGATACTACAACTGTAACCAAGTATGATATCAGTACAATAGTAAAACTATCAGGTTATCAATATGATGGAAATTATATCAAAAAAATAGATCCATCCACTAAGGCTTCTGATGTAAAGGGAGACATTGAAGCTATAAGTGGTACTTCAATAGTTATAACTGATAGTAAAGGTAATGAACTTGGAAAAGATGATTTAATCGGAACAGGTTCTATTGTCAAGATTAATAATGGTGTAGTAGAAGAATCGTTAACCGTGGTAATAAAGGGCGATACATCAGGTGATGGAAGAATAAATGCTTTAGATTTATTACAAGTTCAAAAAGATATTTTAGGATCATATACTTTAACAAATGCTCAAGCTTTAGCTGCTGATACATCAGGCGATGAGAAAATCAATGCTTTAGATTTATTACAAGTTCAAAAGGATATACTAGGGGTTAGTAAGATTAAACAATAGGGTGATATTATGAGAAAAATAAAATATTTAATGATTATGTTATTAGTTGGTATCTTTATGCCAGCTGTAGTTAGTGCATCTAGTGGAACTATTAAAGTTACTGGATCTTCTACAGTTGTTCAAGGCAATAATGTTACTGTAACTGTTACATTATCAGGAACTAAGATTGGTAGTTGGCAAATGGATTTAAACTATGATAGAGCTTATCTTAGATTAGTAGAATCCTCAAGTGAATCTGGCGGAACTGCTATGGTAGGATATGCCTCAACTGCTAGTGGTGTAAAATCCAAGCAATATACTTTTAAATTTAAGACTCTAAAAAAAGGTTCAACTAAGGTATCAGTAAGTTCATATATTGCTTATGATGTTGATGAAAAAGAAATTGATCTTTCTTCAACAAGTAAGACTATAAAAATAATTACTCAAGAAGAATTAGAAGCTTCATATTCATCTAATGCCAATCTTAAAAGTTTAAAAGTAGATGGTTATGAACTAACCCCAGCTTTTGATGCCAATAAAACTGACTATAGCTTAGAAGTAGAAAATGATGTTGAAAGTGTAAATGTATCAGCTGCAGTAGCAGATACAACAGCTGACTTAAATGGAACAGGTACCATTAATTTATCTGAAGGTAGTAATAAAGTAGAGATTAAGGTAACTGCTCAAAAAGGTAATATAAAGACTTATACATTAACAATCTATCGTAAAGAATTAAATCCCATTTCTACTACTATAAATGGGGTAAACTATGGAATTGTTAGAAAAGATGATGTCTTCCCAACATATAATGGATTTACCAAAGTAGAAATTGAATATGAAGGCGAAAAAATACCTGCTTTAAATAACGAGATTACTGGAAAAACATTACTAGTAATGAAAGATGAAGCTGGAGATATTTATACTATCGAATATAAAGATGGGGAATTTGGCGATATGTATAATGAGATTAAGAGTAATCAAATTATATTAAATCCTTTAGAATTACCTAATAAGCTAGATAGTATCTATGAAAAAATAGAGATTAATTTTAATGATTTAAAAATTGATGCTTATGCTTTAAGTAAAGATTCAAAAGTAGCAATAATCTATGCTCAAGATACAACAACGGGAGATATAAATTATTATCAAATTGATTTAGTAAGTAATGCGATATCTTTATATGATGATGAAGTAATAACTCATTATCAAGAAACTTTAGAAAAGTATAAATATGTTTTTCTAGGAATGTTAGGAAC
>CAMXBB010000111.1 GCA_947179265.1 uncultured Bacillota bacterium | reverse complement strand
ATATTTATATGCATTAAATATTTATGAATCAATGTTAGAAAAGTACATAAATAATATATCAGGTGGAGAGAAAGTAAAAGTTGGTATTTTAAGATTACTTTTAGAAGATGATGATATTTTATTTCTAGATGAACCTACAAATGATTTAGATATTGAAACTTTAGATTGGTTAGAAAAATTTATCAACAAATCTAATAAACCAATTATGTATGTTTCCCATGATGAAACATTACTTTCTAATACTGCAAAATCGATTATTCATTTGGAGCAAATTAGAAATAAAACTGACTGTCGAACAACATATTTAAAAATGGATTATGATACTTATGTAAGTGAAAGATTAGATTCAATTGCAAAGCAAAATCAAGCAGCAAAAAGAGATAAGAGAGAATTTGAAAGAAGCCAAGAAAAATTAAGAAAGATTATGGATCGAGTAGAATATCAACAAAAGAATATTTCTAGACAAGATCCTTTTGGAGCTAAAGGTTTAAAGGTTAAAATGCACTCTTTAAAAAGTCAAGAGAAAAAGTTGGAGAATAAAGAGTTAACAGAAAGAGCCGATGTTGAAGAAAGTATTAATTTCTTCTTTGAAGATGCATATATACCTAAAAATAAAATTATAATTAGTTTAGATATTCCAGAATTAAAAATAGATAATAGAATTTTATCTAGAAATGTCAAACTAGATGTAATTGGAAATACTCATCTTTGTATAATAGGTCGTAATGGAGTAGGTAAGAGTACTTTAATAAAAAGAATTTATGAAGAATTAAAAAAGCGTACTGATATTAAAGTTGGTTACATGCCACAGATGTATGATGATATTTTAGAAAAGTTTGATAGTGTTCTAGATTTTATGGAAACTAAAAATACAGATGAACTTACTAAAGCTAGAACATATTTAGGTAATATGAATTTTACTAGAGATGAAATGACAGGTAAAATTAAATATTTAAGCAATGGATCTAAAGCTAAGTTATTCTTAATAAAGTTAGTATTACAAAAGTGTAATGTATTAATATTAGATGAACCTACAAGAAATGTAAGTCCCTTATCAAATCCTGTTATAAGGAGAGTATTAAAAGAGTTTAATGGGACTATCATAAGTATAAGCCATGATCGTAAATATATTGATGAAGTAGTAAATGAATTATATGAATTAACAGGTAATGGTTTAAATAAGAAGTAATTATATAAAAGGATAATAGATATTATCCTTTTATTGTGTAAAAAGGTTATTATAGTGAGTAAAAATAATATAAGATAGTTGCTAAAAGATGAGTATAATTATAAAATTATTATAGAGTATAGGAGTGTATTTTATGATAAAAAAGAAGAGTTTATTTTTGAGTATATTTTGTTTAATGATACTAAGTTTATTAATTAATGGAAATATATTATTAACATATGCGGCAACAATAGATAAAAATCCTCCAAAGTTGATCAGCTTTAATATAAGCGATAATACTGTTAAACCTGGAGAATATTTAAATTTAAATGTTAAAGCTGAAGATGATGTGTCAGGAATAGATAGTGCATCAATAGGTCTTTATAGTCTTATGAAAGGGTACGTAGTTTATCAATTACAGGTTGAAGTTGGAGATAGTTATAAGGTGCTTATTCCTGAGGATGCAATAGGTGGTGAGTATATCGTTGCATTCCTTTCCTTTGAAGATGCCAAAGGGAATTATATTAGTTATTATAGTACTTATGTATATCCTAATGATGAAAATCCATTTGATTTTGGAGACCATGTAATAAAAGTAGAGAGTTCAATAAATTTTGGTGAAGATGAAAATGCTCCTATTGTTTCTAATATAACAGTTAATAAAAATAAAATAACCTTGGGAGAAGAAATAAAAGTTTGTGCTAAAGTAAAAGATGAATCTAAAATAGACTATGTTTCTATTGAATTTGGATTGAGAAGTGAGTTACTTGCTACTATCAATGAAGAGATGATCTATGATGAAGAAAGTGATTCCTATTGTGCATTTTTGAAGCCAAATAAAACAGGTCAAAATATCGTAGCAAATATTTGGGCAACTGATGTATATGATAATTCCAGAGGGTATTTTTCAAAAGATTATACTGAGCTTTTAAATATTCCCGAGCTATATGAGAAAGTTGATATGCCAGTAGTTGATGTAAAGGGACCTAAAAATGATATTGTACCGCCAACGTTATCATCTGTTAAAATTAATAAACTAGAAGTTGTTGCGCCAGGGGATTTAAAGATATTTGTTGATGCTAGTGATAACTCTGGTGATATTTCATATGTATTTGCATCTTTTGTATCTGAGAAACAATATAAGAAGAATAGCGAAGAAGCTAATCCAATTTTATCTAATGATGGGGAGGTAAGAGTTACATTAACATATGATTATTTAGTAGGAAGATTTGTTGGAACAATTGATTTAGATCAATATACAGATTCTGGAAAATATTATCTTCAATATGTTTTATTAGTTGATTCTACTGATAATAGTTCTAAATATGTTACTAGTTATTTCCCTGATGATGGATCTGGTACTTATGTGGGCGCTTTAAGAAAAATTGAAAAAATAGATGACTTATCTTTTGAAATTAAAGAAGAATTTGCTTACGATGCCGTAACTTCAACTATTAATCCTAATATGGTAAGTATTATAAGAAATCAAAAAGATGATGCTGTCATTATGATTGATGCTACAAATGATTCTGTTATTTCTGAAGATGTATTTGAAGCAATAAAAGGAACAAATAAAACAATTTATCTTGAACTTGATGGATACCAATGGGTATTTAATGGTAAAGATATTACGAACATAAAATCAATTGATGCCAGAGTATATAGTGAGCTTTTAGTTGATTATAATGTAAATAATAAATATCAAGAGTATATTTCAATTGTATTTGCTGATAATGGTATATTACCTGGAAAAGCAAAGATTAGAGTAAAAACTGATTATACATTTAGATATATTGAAGGATATGAAGATTTAAAATTATATTATTTCAATCCTAGTGAAGAAAAATATAAAGAAATGGATAATAAAATAGTTTTAACAGATGATGGTTTCTATGAGTTTGAGATAACTCATAATAGTAAGTATGTCATGTCCAATAAAGGATTTGAAGAAGAATTACTTACTGTTAATGACGATATCTTAGAAAAAGAAGAAAATAAGAAAATTGAAGATATTGAGAAAGATACAACTAATACTTATATAATAGTTACATTCATTATAGTAACAGTTGTTGTAATAATAGCAATTATAATTATGCTTATAATAAAGAAAAGAGTAAGTAAAACGTCTGAAAATAATAAATCAGTAGAGAAAAATTTATAAGATAAGTATATTGAAACAAATAAACTTGTTTGATATAATTCAAATTGTGAGAAGCATATTCTTCGGACATAATGCTTACCACATTTCTGTGTGCATCTTTATTCAGTAGAACGAAGATGCTTTTTTTATCTAGCTATTATAGTTAGATAAAAATCTATGATAATTAATAATAAGATCATTAGATCTTTAATATTAAGTTTAATCATAAAATCACTCCTTGTTTTTTAGTTTATTCAACCAAAACCCCACTGAATTTTCGTCCGAATATAAGAAGTGATAAGCATCTTTTGCTTCTCGAAAGTGTATTATAAGTAATAGAAAAAACTAATCAATAGATTCGGGCGTATTCGACAAAATAAGTATATTGAATCAAATGAACTTGTTTGTTATAATGAGTTAGGAGAAGCATTATTCCTATGGGCTGATGCTTACCAATGTGTTTGGCATCTTTATTCTAATGAATAAAGATGTTTTTTTATCTACCAGAAATTAATAGATAAAAAATTATGATAGCCAATATGAGATCTAATAAATCTCTAACATTAAGTTTAATCATAAAATCAGCTCCCTTACTACAACAAAAACCCCCCTGAATAAATACGCCCAAGGTATTGGAACTGATAAACATCTTTTTGCTTCTCGAAAGGTTATTATAAATAATAAAAAAAACGAATCAATAGATTCGAGCGTATTTGACAGAACTTCTAATATTATTACAAAAATGAAAGAAAATTATAAAAAAATTCTCTTTTTTTAAATTTTTAGTTGACAAATTGCAATGATATTAATATAATGTTAATAACAAAGCGAAAGAGCTTTGTAAAAATAACGTTATTGATATTAATAAAATATTAAAAAGAAAGGAGACTATTATGATAGGAGTAGTATTTGGTTGCTTTTGTCCAATGCATCAAGGACATTTAGATATAATTAATAGAGCAAAGAAGGAAAATGATAGATGCGTCGTAATATGTTGTGGATATGATAATGATCGAGGTAGTGGTTTTCTAGAATTAGATTTACGTTATCGATTAGTTAAAGAATTATTTGCTAATGATTCATTGGTAGATGTATTAAAGATAAATGATACAGAGCTTGGAATCGATAAGAATTGGTCAGTAGCTAATTGGCGTCCTTGGTTAAATGAAGTCCATAAACAATTAACTAAGATTGGTCTTGGTGATAAAAAGATTAAAATCTATGTTTCTGAAGCTAATTATAAAGAGGAATTAGATGGATTCGGTGAAGAGGTTATTCTTTGTAATCGTGACCGTAATATATCAGGAACGATGATTAGAGAAAATCCACTTAAGTATTGGAATTATATTGCTCATACATTTAGAAGAGTATTTTCTCATAATATCTTAATCATGGGAACCGCAAGTGAAGGCAAAACAACATTGACTCAAGATTTAGGAAGATATTATAACTTACCTTATTCTTATGAAGCAGGTAGAATTAATACTGATTTTAAAAGTGATGAGGAGTTAGAAGCTGAAGACTTCGTTTATAATCTTTATGAACAACAAAAGTTAAATAAATGTTTAATTAGAAGTGATGCAAATAAAGGAGTATTTATATCAGATACTGATAATTTAGTTACTCTAATGTATGCTAAAGAATATGCTGATAATAAAAACTTTGCTTTAACTAAAAAGGATTATAAAGAGATTCTTCTTCCACTTGCAAAGATGTATGCTAAAAATATTAGATGGAATAAGATATTTGTTTTAGCACCACATGATAACTTTGTTGATGATGGAATAAGATGCATGGAACATAGTTCAATGGATGAAAGAAATAAACTATTTAAAATACTTATAGATTTGTTAGAAGAATTTGGTTATGAGTATGAAATATTAG
>CAMXBB010000110.1 GCA_947179265.1 uncultured Bacillota bacterium | reverse complement strand
AAATAGAACTGATTTACTTGCTTTTTCATTTACTACACTTCCAATCAACTTACTATACTAACAAAAATAAAGAATTTTTTAAAGAATTCTTTGCAATTTTCTGCTATTTTTTATTTATAAAGCCCAACAATAGTGAGCAAACAAGTTGAAATGACTATAAAAATTTGTTATTCTTATTATAGTAGAATAAAAGGTGATTCATATGTTTGGTAAGATAATAGGATTTGAAAACAGCAAGATACTTGTTGAAAATCTAAAAGGTGTAGCAGATACCAATTATATTGGTTATCACGTTGTTTTCCCTGAACCTGATCATAAGATTGTTGGAGAAATTGTTACAATTGATGCTAAAACGATTTCAATAATGTTAATTGGAGAGATTATCAACGATAAATTTACTAATGGTGTTTTAAAAAAGCCAGGTATTAATACAACTGCAAGAATAATATTTAAAAATGAACTTGAATCTATTTTAGGAAACCAAAACTATTTAGAACGTTCAAACCTATTATTTGGAACATCACCTATTTATAAAGATTACGTTATTACATCTGATTTAAATAATTTCTTAGCAAACCACTTTGCAATAATTGGAAATACTGGTTCTGGTAAATCATGTGGTCTTACAAGATTAATTCAAAATATCTTCTATACATCATCTAACGAATTACCTAAGAATGCTCATATCTGTTTATTCGATGTTTATGGTGAATATTACAATACATTTACGGAAATGGATAAATTTCCAGGATTACATTTTAAAAGATATACTACAGAAATTGAATTTGGTTCAGCAAAATTATTAACAATACCTGCTTACTTCTTAGAAGTTGATGATTTAGCAATCCTTCTAGGAGCTAATGATCCAAATCAACTTCCAGTACTAGCAAAATCAATTGATCTTGTTAAAATATTTAAATCACAAGATCCTAGAGCTGAAGAATTCAAAAATGATATTATCGCAAAATGTATTTTAGATATTCTATCTAGTGGTAAGAATTCTAGCCAATTAAGAGACCAAGTTATTTCATTACTTACCGCATATAATACTGATACTTTAAATCTAGGATCAATAATAAGACAACCGGGATATGACAGAACATTCAGACAATGTTTGAATATTGATGATCAAGGAAAGATTAATGCTTTAAATTTAGTTATCGAATTCTTACAAAAATTTGTTAGAGTTGATATCGATAGAGATGGATTACAAGGCGATGTTACTTATTCTTTAAGTGATTTATACTATGCCCTAGAATTTGCATTAATCAATGAAGGTTCTTTTACTTCTGAAAGTGTATTTGATCGCAATAATGTCTTAAAATCAAGATTACAATCTATTATCAATTCTGATCAAGCTAAATTCTTTGAATTTGATGGTTTTATGTCTAAAGCTGATTTCGTTGAAGAATTCTTCTCTACTGGAGTAAATGGGGAAACAGTTCAATTAGTTGATGTTAACCTTTCATTTATTGAAGATCGATTTGCAAAATCTTTAACTAAAATCTTCTCTAAATTATTCTTTGAATATACTACAAGACTTGAAAAACGTGGTAGTTATTCAATACATATAATTCTAGAAGAAGCCCATAGATATGTTCAAAACGATTTAGACACAGATTTAATTGGTTATAATATATTTGATCGTATAACTAAAGAAGGTCGTAAATATGGTACTATTATTGGTTTCATTACGCAAAGACCTAATGAATTATCTAAGACAGCTCTTTCTCAATGTTCTAACTTTGTAGTATTTAGATTATTCTATCCAGAAGATTTAAATATCGTAAGAGGTATTTCATCGAATGTAACTGATGAAACGATTGAAAAAATAAAAACATTACATCCAGGTATGGGATTGGTATTTGGTACAGCATTTAAAATTCCTTTACTAGTAAGTTTCCCATTACCTAATCCACTTCCAGTATCTACAAGTTTGAGAATTGATGAATTGTGGTATAATTAAAAGACATTTCGATGTCTTTTTTTAAGGAATATTTAATTTAACACTATTTTATGATAGAATTGAAGTGCTTATAAAGGAGAGTATTTATGGATACAGAAGAAATACTGATTAGAATATTCGATAGATATAAGTTTACTGAGGAAGAAAAAGAAAGATTTTTAAATATCATATCTCCTATTATATGTCATGAAGAATTTATAAAAAGGATGGATAATAGATTATATCCTCATCATGGACCAACCAGTCTTGGGGAACATATAATAAGTGATGCTGCAGTGGCTTTTAAATTAACAGAAAATAAAGAATATATTGATCAAGAACTAGCAGTTATTATCGCCCTATTCCATGATCTTTATGAAAAACCATGGCAAAATGCTGGAATCATAAAGAATTCTTTCTTTAATAAACATGGTTTTACTCATCCAATTGAAGCGGCTGTAAATGCTGCTACATGGTATAGTGATTATTTTAAGGAAACTAAGAGAGCGGAAATCATTATTGATGGAATTATTCATCATATGTTTCCCTTTCCTGTTAGAGCATTAAATGGTAGTAATGCTGAGTTAAATAATGATAAAAAATTTAATGAATTACCACCAAAAATTAGAAATATGATTATATTATCTTCATTAAGAAATAGAATTGGTAAAATATCATTAGCAAGAAGTAAGTACTATGAAGGAAGAGTTGTTGCTCGCTCTGATAAGATGGTAGCATTTAGTAAGGATTTTACCATATCAGGTTCTATTGCTTGTGTAACTGGAGTTAATAAAAAATTAGAAAAAAAGATCGATAAAGAAAATAAGAAACGATAACAATATCGTTTTTTATTTTCTAAATATTTATGATAAAATAAATTAAAGAAGGTGTTATAATGATGAATAAATTAAAAGATATCTTAAAGAATAATAGTCCATACTTAATCTTTTTAGCAGTTGTTGAAGCAATTATAAGTACGATATGTACAATAGCATTCGTCTACTCTGATACGTTATCTTATCAAGAATCCGAAATATTTCAAGCTATGAGTTTAGAGAAGTTACTTCAAAGCATCTATTCATCAACATGGTGGGCATTAATACTTTTATTATTAGCACTTATTGCAATACTATCAATATCTACTATCTTCTTAAAAAAGATTGATTATCTCTTTATAAGTATTCTTCTATGGATAGAGATGATGATACTTGCTATTGATTTAAATAAGCCATTAAATGATTTAATCTCCATAATAGCTTTATTTATCCCTATAATAATCGTTAATATTATTGCTTATACAGATCAGAAAAAAGTATTAAAAAGAATCCGTTTAGAAAAAAAGAATAAAAAAAATAAAGCGTCCAAATAGGACGCTTTTAACGTGCACATTAAGTTTCTAAAAATTGTTGAATAACACACCTTAACTCATTTTTAGATAGCTTAGAAACTTCATCTATTACAACATTATCGATTATAATAGCAGGAGTATGCTTTATATTGTACTTAAATCTATTATCTGTTGATAATTCTTCGATATCAACAGAACAATTTAAATTATGTAAAACTTCGTTAATCAATTGTCTTTCATTTTCTTTACTACCTACGAGCTTTATTTTCATAAACCACTTCCTTTCATGTTTACAATATATCATATAAATATGAATTATATATGAAATTAAAGTGACTTACAATTATATATCTTTTCTTGACAGTATTGCTGCCGGACTCTTACGGATTACAAATAACACTGGTATAAGCACTACAATGATATAGAAGCATAGTAGTAATACTAGACATATAATGGCCATAATTGGATTTATTACAATCCTAAAATCAAAATATTCTGCTTCTGCTAACAAAGATAATACGTAATACATAACTGATCCACCAATCGCTCCTCCAACACCAAGAAGAACCATAGTTTCACCAACAAACATACGAATTATGTCACCTTTACTTACACCAACAGCTCTTAAGATACCAACCTCTTTTATTCTTGATAAGAAAGATGCTCTAGTCATTAATATAACAAATACTAGAGTAATTACAATAAATAGCGCTGCTGATAAAGTCGATGAAGATATCTTTTCCTTTACTTCAAGCTCATATTCTTTTAAAGCACTCTCTGCTATAGAAGTAATCTTATATTTATCCTTAAATTCTTCCTTAAAGGCATCAACATCCTTAGGTGCCACTACTAATGAATATCTACTACTCAATAGTAAACGAAGCATAGATTCATCATTAACATACATAGTATTCGTATCTAAAGAGTCATAGAAACCAACTACTTTAAATTCGGTATTATGACTTTCATAATTACTACCAATTTCATATTTGGAAGTCAAGGTATCAGAAAGAAGAATTTCATTCAAAGCCACAGGTGCTTTTCCAGACGTAATATTGATAAATCCCTTATTATTTTCATAGATAGCAAAATCATCATAATAAGTTTCACCTTTCATACTTATTTTGGTCATTTCATCATTATTAAAATAAAACGTAGAATTCCTTTTATCAACTATTCCTGTAATAGTGTATTCAACATCTCTATGCATTATACTTATCTTTTTACCGATTAAATCTTTAGCTTCTAATATCCCAACTATTCTTACAGGTTGTTTTAATCCCAACCTAGCATTATATAGAGATAAATCAATTACGATCTCATCTTCTCTATCGGTAAGTTCTCCATATACTAAATCATCTGATGAAATTAAACTCTTGCTACCCATACTAGCAATTTCACTATATTCATCATAAAATATCGCTTGATAATAAGCAGATAATGGAAAATGGAATATTATACTATATTCTAATGGATGAACATGATAGATATCATCTCTATTTTTTAACATCATATAGGTATCATAGGTCTCATCTTTAGAATTAAATTCTAACTTATAATAAGCTTCATCTATTGGAAAATAAGCTTCTTCATTAAAAGTTTTTGCTCCTAGATAAACACTTGCTGCATAAAGCACGAGTGCCGCTGAAAATGCTGCACATGCAATAGTTATTTTTTTCATTCTATTAGTTTTAAATAGATTATGCCATCCAACTTTTAACATCGATAGTACAGTATAAATCGAAGTTCTTTTCTTATTAGGAATAGCTTTTATAGCAAATTCTTGACTTTCTATAGATTCCTTATCAATTCCCTTATAATGTTCATTTATAAGTTCAAAAGAACTTTTATTGTTAATAAGTTCAACGTTATCAACATTATCTGTTTCAATGTAGATATTATTATTTCTAATAACCAATCTGATTTTAACATTCTCATCATCGCTATTATAGATTTCAACAT
>CAMXBB010000109.1 GCA_947179265.1 uncultured Bacillota bacterium | reverse complement strand
AATAGGTATAATGGATTATAAGATGGTAAATGATTTAGATATAGTACGAAATAAATTGAACAATGATAATATAATAGTATTTAATTGGTCTAGTTCCATAAATTATGCAATGATGGTAGATGGTAATATCGTTATTAATACATTTAATCAAAGAGATATAAATAGATCTAATAAGAAATATGTATTGTTAGTTGGAGATTCTGATATTACTAATAATATTAGAATACCTCAGTATAAGTTTGAATACTATGAAAATGTAATATTTAACTTTATAGAAAAATAAAAAGGTAAATAGAAGACTATTTACCTTTTATAATGTTATAATAATTATATAAAAAAACGAAGCTGTCCCCCTGAGAACAGCTTCAAAGAATAAAAAGGGGTTGGCTAGTGTGATACTAGCACCAATTCGCCTGTAAGTGAATTGGTACTACATATACTAACCGAAAAGGGTTAATTTGTCAACACTTTTTTTCAAAAAATTGGAGGTATTTAAAATGCTTGAGGAAATTAAAGGAATTGGTCCTAAAACATTAGAACTTTTAGGAAAGATTTCTATTGAAACAATAGATGATTTAGTAAGATATTATCCATATAGATATAATATATATTCACCTAGTAATATACTTGATGCGACTGACGAAGATACAATAGTTATTAGTGGAATAATAACTTCTATTCCTAAGGTATCTTATATCAAAAGAAACTTTAATAGGTTATCTTTTTCTTTAGAAACATCAAATATAAATATCAACGTTGTAATATTTAATAGAGCATTCCTTTCAAAGCAATTATTTATTGGTAAAAATGTTACTCTAATAGGTAAATATAATAAATTAAAGAATACATTTAATTGTAGTGATATCAAATTATATGGATTAACTAAGACTGAAGTTGAGCCAGTATATCATATGGTAAATGGACTTAAAACATCGACTTTAACTAAAGCTATATTAAATGCCTTAAGTAATAAAGATAATGTAAGTGAAATAGTACCAGAATATATTCAAGATAGATATGAGCTTATGTCTACATATGATGCTATAAAAGAGATCCACTTTCCAACTAGTGGAGAAAAGCTAAAAAATGCTAAAGTAAAATTAAAGTATGAAGAGTTATTTGAATTTATGTTCAAAATAAATCTAATGAAATTTAAGAATCAATTATTTGGAGATTTTGTAATCAAAGAAATAACTGATGAGATGGTAAATGAGGTTATATCATCAATACCTTTTGAACTAACTAGTGATCAAAGAAGTGCTATAGATGATATTGTTAGTGATTTTAGAAATCTAAGAAAAATGAATAGATTAGTTCTAGGAGATGTAGGTTCAGGTAAAACAATAGTTAGTTTTATTGCAATAATGCTTAATCTTAAATGTGGATATCAAAGTGCTATTCTTGCACCCACAGAAGTATTAGCAGTACAACACTATGAGAACTTTATATCTTTGTTTAAAGATGTTAGAGTAGAACTTCTAGTTGGTTCTACAAAAAAGAAAGACAAAGAAGATATTATTAATAGATTAAAAAACAATGAAGTAGATGTCATAATTGGTACTCATGCCATATTAGAAGATAATGTTGAATTTGCTAATATTGGATTAGTAGTAACTGATGAACAACATCGTTTTGGTGTTAATCAAAGGAAAGCATTACAAAATAAGGGTAAGTGTGTAGATGTATTATATATGTCAGCAACACCTATACCTCGTACATATGCTTTAACGATATATGGCGATATGGATATATCTATGATTAAACAAAAGCCATCCGGAAGAAAAGAGATAATAACAAAGCAGTATAGTCTTTCATCTATAAAACAAATAACGGATGAAATTGAAGCTGAATTAAATTTAAATCATCAAGCTTATGTGGTAGCTCCCTTAATTGAAGAGAATGAAGAAACAGATTTAAATGATATAAGTAAAATCGCCGATATGTTAAAACAAAATTTTAAATATAAACATTCTCTTGGAATAATGCATGGTAAGATGAAGAAACAAGATAAAGAAGATATCATGAATAAATTTAAAAATGGAGAGTTAGAAGTATTGATATCAACAACTGTAATCGAAGTAGGAGTAGATGTTAAGAATGCTACTATGATGGTTATATTCAATGCTGAAAGATTTGGGCTTGCAACACTTCATCAGTTAAGAGGAAGAGTTGGAAGAAACTCATTACAATCTAAGTGCTTACTTATATCTGATAAAGAAACAGAACGACTAAAAGTATTAGAAGAAAGTAATGATGGATTCTATATCTCAGAGAAAGACTTTGAAATAAGAGGTACTGGAGATTTATTTGGTATAAGACAAAGCGGAGATATGGCATTTAAGATAGCAGATATCAGAAGAGATTATCGAATACTATTACAATGCCAAAAAGATAGCCAAGAATTCCTTAATGATAATATCGAAAATAACTTTAGAAACTATAGTTATTATCATCATATACAACAGCAATTATTGAATAATAGTTAAAATCATTGACAAATTTTGAAAAATTGTATACACTTATTGTAGCATGATAGAACGAAATCACTTCAATCTTTCATGCTGATAACCTTAACGATCTTAATGTTAAGGTATATCAACCAAAACCCCCTGAAGAGGACACGACTTAATGTGTCCTCATTTTTTTGCCTAAAATAAAAGGATTGTAAAGATGTAACTTTTTGAAGATGGCAGTTCACCACTTATTCACCACTTATTTTTGAGCTGTTTGTAAAACTTTTAATTGGTTAAGTATATCAGTTATAGATATTCCACTATTACATAAATTAGCGATAGTATCTATAACTTCGGTAGAGTGTGATGTTTGAATTTTATCTATATTATTTATGACATCAATTACGGATGTTAAAGCACTTTCAAACATGTGAGTATATGTATTTAGTGTTTCTTCTACTTTAGTATGACCTAAGAATTTTGCAACTACTGTTACATTAGCTCCATTATTAATTAGAAGTGAAGCACAGCTGTGTCTAAAGTCATGGATTCTAATTTTCTTGATACCTGCTTTTTTGCAAATAGCCTCTTGTCTATAACTAGGATTATCTGCTACTATTGGAACTTCTGCTTGTCCGAACACAAACCATTTTTTATCAAAGTTTTCATATTGTGATACTTCATTATAAAGTAATTTAAGATGTTCAAAGAGTACATTACATAAAGGTAATGTTCTTGTACTACTTTTTGTCTTAGGACTTGTAAACTTCCAGTTTTTGCTTGTGTAACGAGTAGGTATCTGTTTATTAATACGGATAGTCTTTTTAGTAAAGTCTATATCTTCCCAAGTTATTCCTCTCATTTCACCATTTCTTAAACCACAATAATATAAAGTTTCAAAAAGACAAATATATTTTAAGTCTGTTTCATAACTTATAAATGTTTTAAATTCATCATATTCATAATAATCCATTTCCTTTTCTATTTCATCTGGATTAGTAAATTTTTCCATTTTATTGTAGGTAGCTGTAAAATTAAAGTTATACCATTTTGTACCAAAGTTTAGTATAGCTTTTAAGAATTTCAGAATATCGTTCTTATAACTAGTTGCTATTTGTTTACTATTAATTTCCTTTTTCCACATATTATAGTGATTAATATTAAAGTCAACTAATTTAATATTGTCTAAGTATTCTAAGAAAGGTACTCTATCTAAATATGTTTGAAAGGTAGTTTCTTTTACTGTTTCTTTTTGGTGTTCATAGAATGCTGAATACAAGTCTTTAAATCTCATATTTGTATTATCTGTTTTATCTTTTATAGAAGCAAGAAATTGTCTTTCTCCTTCTTGAGCTTCTTTCTTTGTTAAGTAAAAGCAACTCCAATGTTGTTTGCGCTTTCCTGTTAGATCAATGTATGGTACTCTAAAATACCAACTACGACCATCTTTAGTCCATTTCTTTTTATTTTTTTCTTGATATACTGCCATAATTTATAACCTCCATAATTGCAATATTTTTTAATTAGTGCTATAATCGAGGTACACAAAAAAAAGAATTATTTTTCGCAGAATTATTTTTTATTGTGTACGCTTTTTATAGCGGTTGAGTTAGTGTTGGTAGCACTAGCTCTTTTTTATTTTTGTTCTTTTTTATTATCTTCTTGTAATTTTAATTCAATTAGTTTTTCCTCAATTTTTATTATAGGTATTCTGTTTAAATCTTTGGTTTCAAATTCTCTTTTATAGGTCCTATTTTCAATAGCTAATTCAAAAGTGCTACTATCAGAACTAGTTAATGCAGGTATTTCATTTTCTGGTTTATAATTGAGCCATAAATAACTAGCTATGTCAGAAAAAATCCAAGTAGTATCTTCTTTTTGAATTAGATAGTTAATCGCTTTGAGCCTATCCATTGAAACTTCTTTAAATACCTGATAAAGCTCATTATCACCATCATAATTAATACTTTCAGTATAACCAGCTAATACTTTTATACTTTCGTCATTTAAACTAGTCTTTTCATTAATTACTTTATCTTCAATATCAGTACTTTTTAAATCAGTAATGCCAAATAAATAGTCTAAGCTAACATTTAATTTTTTAGAAAGTGCTACTAAAATTCTAGCATCTGGAAATCTACTTCCTGTTCTATAATTTGATAAAGCACCTGTAGATATATTGATATCCTTCGCAAGATCTTCTTGACTAATATTTTGGATTTGCAATTCTTCATTTAATCTATTAGCAAAAATTTCCAACCATACTTTTTCATCTTCCCTATAGCTAGAGTTAGCAACATTCTCTTTGATTATTGCATCATCAACTGAATGCGCGACTCTTTTTTTTCTTTTATTTATCATACTTTTCCCTCCGTGAAACTTAAGTGTTTTATTTCATTTAAATTTTTTTTTGTGAATAATTTACTTCTTTATTTTTATTTGTGCTATTCTCATAGGCATGTGAAAGAAGTAGATTTTGTTTCACGACATAATTGTATATCTGTTTGCTTATATTGTCAAGCAGCAAAGAAAGAGGCGAATAAAATGACTTAATAATTAAAGATAATGTTGTATTTTATACAAGAAATATGAAAAGTAAAAAAGGAGAGATAATAAATGTACAAAAATAATTCTGCGAAAACCATATTAGAAATAATATCCAAACAATATTGCACTACCTCGGATTTGATGGTATTAACTAATTCAGGTAAAAATACCTGTCTTAAGTTAAAAAGGCAATTAAAGGACCAATTAGAGCAGGAAAACTATTTTCTACCAAAATCAGTTTTACCTATGGATAAGGTAGTTGATTTTCTAAAAATTAATATAC
>CAMXBB010000108.1 GCA_947179265.1 uncultured Bacillota bacterium | reverse complement strand
GATATAACTCTGGAGTTTAAACAAAAGAATTCACGATATCCAAATAGTTATGAATATCTATTAACTATGAATACTAATGTAACAACTAATGAAAATGTCACAATACTATTTAGTTTACCGGATGGTTCTAAAAAGGAACTTAGATTAGAGCCTGAAGAAGAATAAATAGAGTAAAAATAATTTAGAAGTGAGATGATTGTTATGGCAGTTTGTACTAATTGTGGTAAGGAATTTGATAAGATAGGTACCTCTTGTCCTTACTGTCATGCTAAACTAGGAGTAACTAGTGTAGCAAGTAAATCTATGGTAAATAAGTTTCATGGACGCTATGATGATAAAAATAATAGATTGATGATTCTTAGTATATTCATACCTCTAATTGGTTTTATAGAATATTATAAAAATAAAGATGAATATCCATTAAGAACATCGTCAGCTATAATTGGAGCAATAACTGGTACAATTATTTATCTAATAATAATCACTGTAATCATTTATCTCTTATTATTTTCATAAAGACATAATATTATGTCTTTTTTCATGCATAAAGAGTAATAATCTTCATAGTATTTAGGGAAAGGAAGGGTTTATATGGAGATGAAAGATATTATTGAATCAATATCTAAAAGAGGTAATGGTTCAATATATTTAGGAGTAGTTGGTGCTGTTAGAACTGGTAAATCAACCTTCATTAAACGTGTAATAGAAAACTTAGTTGTACCTAATATCGAAGATGAGTATGATAAAAAGAAATGTTTAGATGAAATACCTCAATCCTCAAATGGTAAACAGATAATGACTACAGAACCAAAATTTGTACCATCATCAGGTGCAACAATTAAGATAGATGATTTTACTACTAATGTTAAGTTAATCGATTGTGTAGGTTTTGTAATCGATAATTCTATCGGATTTGAAGATAGTGAAGGTAACCCAAGACTTGTAAATACTCCTTGGTATACTGAATCAATTCCCTTTATAGAAGCAGCTGAAATAGGTACTGAAAAAGTAATTAAAGATCATGCTACTATTGGTATTGTAATAACTTCTGATGGTTCATATGGAGATTTTAAAAGAAATGATTATATCGATGCTGAAGAAAAGGTTATTAGTGAATTAAAAACAATAAATAAACCTTTTATCGTTATTCTTAATTCTTCAAGGCCAAATGATCCTAAAACAGTTAAATTAGCTGCTGAATTAAGTGAAAAATACGAAGTAGATATAATGACTATTGATATTGAAAATATGGGTAAAAAAGAAATAAATGATATTTTAAGAAATGCCATGAATGAATTTCCAATAGTTGATGTTAAAGTTAATTTACCAGAATGGGTTCATGTCTTAAGTAATAAAAATGAGATTAAAAGTCATTATCTAAATAAGATTAAGGAAAGTGTTGTTAACGTCAATAAGGTTAAAGATGTTAATAATATAATCAATTATTATACTGATAGTACGATTATCAATCGAGCATATATTTCTGATTTAGATACAGGTATGGGAGTTGTTACTTTAAATCTCGAAAGTCCTCTTGAACTTTATAATGATACTTTGAAATCGATTATGGGAGATATGGATATTACCAAGGCATCTATTCTTAAGATATTCTCACTTTACCATGAAAGTGAAGAGGAACATGCAATACTTGCTGATGCTATGAAGAGTACTTATGCAAGTGGGTACGGTATTGTTTATCCAACTTTAAAAGATATGCATCTAGATACTCCTGAGATCATTAAACAAGGTAGTAGATATGGAGTTAAACTAAAAGCAAAAGCAACTAGTATTCATATGATTAAAGTCGATGTTGAATCAACTTTTGAACCGATTATTGGTACAGAATTACAATCTAAAGAATTGATTGATTATATTATGAAAGATTATAAAGAAGACCCAACAAGTATTTGGAAGAGTGAAATATTTGGTCGTAGTTTAGATGTTATCGTTAAGGAAGGAATTCAATCTAAACTTGCTATGATGCCAGATAATACACGTTATAAGTTATCGAACGTTGTAACTAAAATTGTTAATAAGGGATCTGATAAACTTATAGCAATTGTTCTTTAGTAAAGATATTGTAAAAGAATATGAATAATATTCTTTTTTTGTATGCTTTAAATACTTAAATGGATATAATTTAACTATAAGGACGTGTGTTTATGTTTAATAGAGTAAAGACGAGTGTAGTATTTTTTGTTATCTTAGGAGCTATGAATGGTATAATGATTTCACTAACTGGTAGTTTCTTTTTAGATTATATTGTAACTAATTATACTACTGAAGTAACTTTATCATATGCTGATTGGTTAGTAGTATGTGCCCCATGCTTTGCACTTGTTGGAGCTTTATTTAATCTTGCTGTAGCAATATTTATGCATGAAGAGGAGACCCCAGAAGAAAAAGAAAAACGTAAAAGTAGAAAGAAAAGAGTAACTAAAAAGAAGACAAAGAAAGCATAGATTAAATTCTATGCTTTTATTATTCTTATAAATATTTATTACCAATTTTTTATATGTGTAACTTTTGCTATACTTTTTTATTTCTACTACTAGAATTTTCTTGTTTTATATAGATTATTAAGCTATACTGCAATTAGGAACATCAGTTGTTGAGTGTCTACCAAATCTCTATAGAGAGGAGGTTTGATGATGATGAAAATAAAAACTTTTATACTAAAGTTTTTGCAAATCATTGCTATCATTTTATTCCTTACTATTCAATTAGTGATTGTGATAAAAAAATGACACTTAATCTAATAGATTAAATGTCTGTCCACATTTTGGTAGACATTCAACTTGCAAACACTGAATGTTCCCATTTTTATTATATGAAGTTTCCTTCATCTATATCCACTTTAACATAGATTAATTTTTTTTACAATATCCTATAATTATTTGTTATAATAAACTATTAGAAAAGGTGGATAGAATGATAGATTTACATATGCATACTAAGTATTCTGATGGAGAATTCTCAGTAAGAGATCTTCTTGAAATACTAAAGAGAGAGAGAATAATAATAGCATCTATGACTGATCATAATAGTTGTGATGCACATGTGGAATATCGTGATATGGGATACGATAAAATATTTGAAGGGAGTATGATAACAGGAACAGAACTTCAGACCATAAAGGATAGATATTTAATAGAAGTACTAGTTTATGGTTTTAATCTTGACGAATTTAAAAAGTATGTTGATGAAACAAGAAGAACTTTCTGGGATTTTCATCATAGTGCTTATCAAGAATTGCTGAAAAGAGCAAGAAAAATGGGACTTAAGTATATTGAACCTTCTAGACCTTTAGAAAATGGGTATTATTGTAATATGAAGTTTCAAGAAGCTATTCAAGCATGTAGAGAGGAAAATCTAGGGAAAATTCCTATCGAGATGTTAGATAATCATTTATATTTTTATCGTCATGAGTTTCAAAATCCTGATAGTATCTTTTTTGTTGATAATACAAAAGCATTTCCCAATATTAATGAATTGATTAGAGTAGCACATGAATGTGGTGGAACAGCAATTCTGGCTCATATTGATGAATACCAAAGCATAGAAAATAAGGATGAATTTCTTGATGATTTACTTGCTACAACTGATATTGATGGTATGGAATGTTTCCATCCGGCAATATCTAGAGAGAATAGGGTTAAATATATAGAATATGCTAAAAATCATGGATTGCTCGTAACTGCTGGCTCTGATTTTCATGGAAGCTATCTTCCGCATAGAAGAAAGATAAATACCGAAGCAACGTTAGAAGAAGTAACTGCATTAAGAAAGATTTTAAAGTAAAGGAACAAAAGTGTTCCTTTTTTTTGTGTAAGTGTTGAAAAAGAATAGTAAATATTATAAAATAATAATAGAATAAGAGGTTGGGACTATGGTAAAGAAGAAGAAATCTTCTAAAAAAAGCAAAAAAAATGTCAATAAAAAGCCATTGAATACTATGGTTCCAAAGAATAACTTGTTAGAAGAAAAGCCAATGCAAGTTATGACTTCTAATGACTTTAAGAAACTTGCATCTTCAGGTATTGAAGATTTAGATATAAAGGAACTTTTTACTGATGAAAAAGAAGTTGAACAAATAGAAATTCCTAAAAAGAAACCTAAAGATGAATATGAAGATATTTTTCAAGATATCTTTAGTAGCGAAGATGCTATCAACCAAAAGTATGAATCTTTAAAAGAATATGATAAGAGTATAAAAAAGGAAGAGAATGTTAGTGAAGCTGATAACTCACTTCCTAAGCCAAAAAATGATGAAACTAATATCTCAGATACTATAGATAATAACATAGTTGAATCAGAAGATATTGAGGAAGAGTCAATTGATTTAAATATTGACTTAGATGATGATGAATCAGTTGTCGAAGAAATAGATCTTAATATTGATTTCGATGATACAGCTACTGATTTACCAGTACTTTCAGAAGAAAAAATATCTTTAGCTACGGGATTTGTAGATGAAAAGGAGACTAAAGAGATAGAGGATTTCCTTTTTGAGGAAACTAGCAATTTAACTAAAGATGATAAGGAAATATCAAATGTTCAAACAAATCCTTTAGAAGATGAACTTTTATCAAACCTAAAAGAACCTATTGAAAATCCGCAAAACATCCTTGAAGTACCAACCATACCTTCAGAAATTGATAGCATTACTAATATCGAAAGTGAAACAGAAGATGACGATGAATCAGCAAGTGATTCTACTAATTTGCTATCAAATAATGAATTATTAAAGTCAATAGTGGATGAACTTGAAAATAGTAACCTTAATGATCAAATTGTTGTTTCTCCTGATGAATTAGAAAAGTTCGAAGAAATTCATGATAATAATAAGATTGCCATTACTGAAGATAATGATGAATCTAAATTAGATTTAACTGATGTTTTATTTGATGATGATAACAATAAAAAAGAATTAGAACTAGAGAAATCTCTAGAAATGCAAAAGAATATTGAAAATTTAAAAGAAGAGATTGGTGAGGAAGTATTAGATGAAGAATCTTCACAATTGAAAAATCCAGTTGAAAATTCAATATCTATAGAAGATAATGCGGAATCTAAAATAGAATCATCAGTAGATAATCACTTGGAAGAAAACTCTAAATTTGTAAGAGATATAAGTAAAACCGAAAAGATAATAGCAGTATGTGTGGTAGTTGCAATAATTGTTTTAAGTATATATCTATTTATAACGACGTTTGATGGAGAAAAAGTTGGGAATAATGATACTACTTCATCTACTAAAGTTGGATTTTTAATCAGAAAATTTTAGGAAGATAGAATTTAAATGCTGAAA
>CAMXBB010000107.1 GCA_947179265.1 uncultured Bacillota bacterium | reverse complement strand
GATGTAAGGAGTTTAGAATATGAGTAAATTTATTAAATTTATATATGAATTTATGTCAGTATTCTTTGATGGTGTTAGATCTATCGTAATGGGAATAGTAAATGGTTTTATTAAGATATTTAATATTCCGGGATATATTGATGTTATAAAGTTTTATAAGGATGAATTTGGAATAAAAGAATGGATACTTGCTTCACTAGGAATTATCTTTATGGCGATTATCTTGATACTTATTATAATACTTATAGTATTCTTAATAAGAAAGTATATTAGATTTAGAAAGACTTTAGTAGAGCAAGAGGGTATGCTTGATGAAATAGCAATCTTAAATCGCAAAGTTGTTGATCTAGTAGAAGAGAATAAGCAAATACTCGCAATGAAGGTTTCACAAATGGGATTAAAGCCTGGTGAGACTAGTAGTGTAGATGTTGATGATACAGCAAGTGATGAGGAATCTGAAGATGGAGAAATCATTGATGATAATATAAGATTCTCTAAATTAAATAGTATTGATGTTGCTTTCAAGAATTATAAGGTTCAAAACTATAATAATACTTTTACTTTAGCAGAACTAGTAGAATTATTTAGAAACTTTGCTGCTTCTAGATTAGGACTTTATTATACTAGTGAGATGATACGTTTATTTATATCAGCGTTATCATGTACAAGATTAGTAATCTTACAAGGTATTTCTGGTACAGGTAAAACTTCCTTAGCTTATGCATGGGGAAAGTTTATAAAGAATGATGCTATCATTGCATCTGTTCAACCATCATGGCGCGATCGTACAGAGTTATTTGGGTATTTTAATGAGTTTACCAAAAAGTTTAATGAGACTGAGCTTTTAAAGAAGATGTATGAAGCTGGATATAACGATGATGTATATGTTGCCGTATTGGACGAGATGAATATCGCACGTGTGGAATATTATTTTGCAGAGATGCTATCAATTTTGGAGATGCCTTCTCGTGATGAATGGATTGTAGAGTTGGTATCAAGTAGTTGGCCTACTGACCCTAAAAAATTATTAGATGGTAAATTAAAGATTCCTGGAAATATGTGGTATATCGGAACAATCAATAACGATGATTCAACTTTTGCCGTAACCGATAAGGTATATGACCGTGCTTTACCAATCGATATCAACGATAAAGGTCAAGTGTTTGATCCGATACCAACAGATGCTATGAATATTAATAGTAGTTATTTAGAGGATTTATATGCTAAGGCTAAAGCTAAAAATCCTTTAAGTGCAGAAATGAATAAAAAAATCGAAGAGATGGATGATTATGTTATCAAACATTTCCGTATCGCATTTGGTAACCGTATCGTTAAACAAATGGGAGATTTCGTATCAACATATGTTGAATGTGGTGGTACAGAAGTCGATGGTGTAGATTATTTTATTGCCAGAAAAATTTTAAGAAAATTTGAACAATTAAATCTTGCTTATATAAGAGATGAAATCGATGGATTTATAAAATTCTTAGATCAAGAATTTGGTCGTGAAAATTTTAATGAGTGTAAGGAATACCTATTAAGACTTAAAAAGATGGTTTAATCATTAGGAGGTGAATGAAATGGATAATGTTGAAAATCTTGAGGTTAGTAATCAATTTTTGGATGAAATGAATTCGATGTTAGAAGTAAAAGCTGATTTCAATAGTAAAGAGTTCGATTATACTTGGATTGAAAAATATGAAACAGTTTTACCATATATTGATAACATTCTTAGAAATCCTAAAAGATTTATCGTTAATGAAGAGGAAGTAGTTAAAGTTGAATTATCCAAAAAAGTAACTGTTGAAAGTATAATTCATTTGACACAACATACCAATTTCATTCAAGATTATGATGATAAAACGGGTGATGTAAAACCTTCTAAGGTTCTTAATATTAATAAAGAAGAGAGTTTGGATACCTATGAAAATAGATTTATTTATACTCTTTTAAATAATATGATTTCCTTTTATGAAAAACATGCACCACTTATGCAAGGTGAATCTTACTACATAGATCAAAAAGAAGCTAAATATGAAGCTAATACTAAGATAGGTAATGAGAATATAAAAATCTCTTTACATTTTGAGTCACTTGATAAGAAAACAGATAGCAAAGATAATAATGGAACAACAATTGCTGCTCGTTTAAAGAAGATTAAAACCCAATTGGATGGTTTTACTTGTACTGAATTATATCAAACTCTTACTAAGATGCATGTTCCAATAGTTCGTTCACCGATAAGAAAGACCAATGTAATACTTAAAAATCCTAATTTTCAACAAGCAGTTATCATTTGGAATTATTTACAAAGCTATGATGAAGAGAGTTGTGTTACTGTAAATAGCAGCACAAATGGTCAAGATGTTGGAGAGATAAAAGCTAAATTCGATCAATCATTTTTGCTTGATTATTTAGCTTTAAATGCTTTATCTTATAAAAAAGATGAAGTAACCGAAAGAAAAGCTATTGCTTTAGCTCTATCAAGAGTAATTGAAAATATCTTAGATATGAATGATGAAGTTTTAGAGGACAAGATAAAGAAAGTATTTGGTGATGAATTTAGGCATGCTAAAGAACGCTTTGATAGAAGAAATAATCGTATAACCAATATCTTTAATAGCAAGATGAATACGTATTTAAAGAATATTGATACTGCATGTTCATTATTAGATTAGGAGTACTATATGAAAAAGTTATTAAATAATAAAATAATAAAAACAATTCTATTTTTAGTAAAATTTATCGCTATTGCTATACTTGTTTTATATGTTTTCTTTCTTGCTTTACAAAGATTCAGTGATAATAGTAGTGTTATGGGATATCGTGTTTTTACTATTGCTACAGGTTCAATGGAACCAGTTTATAAAATAAATGATGTTATTCTTGTAAAAGAAACTGATTTTGAAAGTTTAAAAGTAGATGATGATATTACCTATTTGGGTGAAGTAGGAGATTTTAAAGATAAAATAGTTACCCATAGAATAAAAGAAATAAATACTGATGAAGGAACAATTATTACTCAAGGAGTAGCAAATGAAAATCCTGATCCTAAAGTAAATAAAAAACAAGTCTTTGGACGTGTTGAAAGAAAATTGATGATATTCAGTTTCTTAACTGGACTAACTAGAAATAAGTTAGGATTTTACTTTTTAATTTTTGTTCCTTTAGTATAGCAGATTTATTTACTAAAGATAAAGATGAAGATGATGAAGATGAAAAAGAAAACGATGATAAATAGAATATATAAAAATCTTCAAAAGAATCGTACGGCAATTAAGATTCATGCCTTTTTAATGGCGGGGTTATTATTTGCAATCAATTCTTTTGCATGGTTTGTATTTGTATCTAATTCGGATAATATCGTCAAAGCCGATGTTGTTGAATGGGAGATTGAATTCTTTGATGAGGATACGGAAACCTCAGTAATGGATATTACTATCGATAATTTATATCCTGGTATGCATGATTATATAAAGAGTATTAAGGTTAGAAATAGTAGTCATTTAGGAGCAACCTTCAGTTATGAAATAGAAGAGTTATCCATATTTGGTGAAGATTATCATATGTCAGAAGATATGGAAACCTTCCTAGAAAATGCCTTACCCTTTTATATAATCTTTGATGTATCAAAAGTTGATATTAATAAAGATGAGTCAATCTCATTTGCAGTAAAAGTTGGATGGGAATATGAACAAGAAGGAACTTATTGTTCCATTAATGAACTGTATCCATACAATCCCTTATGGAATTATTACAAACTTGATGAAGAGGAATATATTCCGATTGATATCTCGGAAGAGGTATATGAAAAGGGATTTTCATCTGATATCTTTACAGAGTGTGATGATTTAGATTCATATTGGGGTGAAAAGAGTGTAATTCATAAGGAAGAAAATCCAGAAGAATCGGCAATTTCTTTAAAATTAAAGTTAAAGGTTACGCAAAAAGAAAAATAATATTTTTCTTTTTTTATTTGACAAGTACGGCGTATATTAATTTGAAAAGTATTGTAATAAAATGTAGAATTATGTATAATTAAACCATAGTAGAGAGGTTACGTTGATTAACGCTTTTTGCTATCTATTATTGTCGTTGAGGGAGGTGAAAATTGTATGAAAGAGAAGAAAAGTAAAAAGTCAATTGTATTAGTAGTATTCTTATTACTATTTGCTGTAAGTATTGGTTATGCAGTTCTTAGTGGAACATTTAATTTTATTGGATCAATTAGCATTAAAGGTAACCAATGGGAAATTACTCCTCCAACAGAGGAAGAAATTGAAGAGGAGCCTAAAGATCCTGAAAATCCACCTGTAATTGAAACAGATGACAAAGGAAATGTAACTATTAGATATAAGGCTACTCTTGAAAAACCAGGAGACACTTATACTTTAACAGTTCCTGTTAAAAATGACGGTTCAATTGATGCTTTTATAGCAGATGTTAAAACAACAGTTAATCAAAAAAGTGCTGAAGCAGAGAAGTATTTGACTTATTCTATCGTAGCAGTAGATAATGCTGGTAACGAATCTCAATTAAAGGGAAAAGACCTTTTATCAAATAGTCAAGTAAAAGTTAAAATTACTGTTAAATATAAGGATGATGATGTTAAAAATCTTCCTGAAAATGATATAACTGGTATCGAATTTAGTACAGTATTACAACTTGAGCAAAAAACAAATTAATAAGCTTATATGACCTTACCTATGTATTAAACATAGGTAAGTGCCATTTTAAGTTTATATAAATAAATATAATATAATAAGTGATATTTACTTATATAAATTTAAAACGGAGGTTGATAGTGTGAAAACAGGAGACAAGAGGAAATGGGCAAGCGTTCTATTGCTAATATTTCTGATTTTTTATGTTGGATTTTATCAAGTATACTTATTAAAACATGCTTTGAAATATGCAGATACTATAACAGCAGCAGTTTTAATTTTTGTGACTTTTATTGCATTTTTGTTTTTAGGATTTCGCAGAGATAAGACAAAGTATTTTAAAAAAGAGGTTTTAAAAACTACGTTAATTATAGTTTTAATGTATTATGTTGGAATATATGGATTAGGGTTAGCTTTGGGATTTTTAAAAAATGGTTATTCATTAAATATTCCTAGTCTTCTAAATAATATGTTAGCTCCAGTAATACTAGTGGTATCATCAGAAATATTAAGATACATTATTATTAATAATAATCAAGAAACGGAAAATAAAAATTATTCTAGGTTTATGATTGCTTTTGTAACAGTTGTACTATTCTTAGTAGATTTAAATCCACAAATTAGTGCGAGAATGTTTACATCTAACATGCAAGCATTTAATATTATTACGAGTATTGTAATTCCTGCTTTGATAAAAAGTATTATGCTCTCTTATTTAACATATAATT
>CAMXBB010000106.1 GCA_947179265.1 uncultured Bacillota bacterium | reverse complement strand
GCTACATATAAGTACAGAAGAAAAAGATAAAAAGCTTGCAGCTCTTATCGATGAAATGCAAAAAGATGAAGCTTCTAAAACGCCAGAAGATTTATACCAATTAATTTCTGATAGATTATTTTCTGAACAAAATAAAGCTTTAAGTAGTAAAATTGCTGAATTTACTGCTTTAATAAATGATTATAGAGATAAATTTGATCAAATGGAAGAAGATCGTAAGCGAGCAATAAATGCTGAAGTAGAGCGTATTTTACTTGAAAATGGTAAATTAGTTTTAAGTGATGATCAAATCGAAGCTGTATCTAATTTTGCTGATGAAACAGCATTTGTAAAAAGAGGAATTAGTATTTTTGCTAATGGAACAGCTGATTGGGTAAATATCGGTAAAATGTCTCTTCCTAATCTATCTCATGAGGAGTTAGTAAATAAAGCAATTACATATGCATCTAATTTAGATATAGTAGTATATGAAAATGGAATTATGATAAAAAATGAAGATGGTGAAACGGTTATTGTTGTAAAAGATACAAATGGTGAATATTGCTTCATGTCAAATATTCCAGTAATATCTTCAACATCATTAAGCGATGTAAATAACTTTATTAAGTTTGCAGTTCAAGTATTGGTAAATCAATATAGTAAGATTCCAATAACTGATTATGGTAATTATAGTATTGATACCTTGATATATAATGATGATAATTTAGATATGGTTAGTGTTAGAGATAATGTATTCTCATTTGCTAAAGACGGTGATTTAAGTTCTGATATGACAGAACTAACAACTGCTATTACTCCATTAAAATGTAGTGATCATTCGCAAGTTATAAGTGTTTCTAAAGAGATAATGGATAGAAAAAGGAAAGTGTTAAGCAATGAATAATACGAGTGTTATTGAATTAGAAAAAACAAGGGAACTAAAAAAGAAGCAATATGGTCTAGATTCAGAATATATTACCGAATTTAAACGCAAAATAAAAGTTGTTAGCGCTGAAGAAAGTAAACGCTTAGGTAAAGAAATGTTTGACTTGATAGCTAAAAAGGGATTTAATGATAATTATGAAAAGGCTCTCGAATATATTTATGCTGGAGCAGACGTCGAGTATAAAAATGATACCAAAGGGGACTTTGCTTTGCTAGTATGTGCAAGAAAAGGTTATTTTCAAACTTTCCTAGCTTTACTAAAAGCTGGAGCTAATGTTAATCAAACTAATAATTTCTTAACAACTGCTACTATGGCAGCAGCAAGACATGGTTTTAAAGATATGTTAGAACTTCTTATATTAATGGGAGCTGATATCAATGCTATCTGTAAAGATGGAGACACAGCATTAATAAGTGCGAAAAGACATAATCAAGTGGAATGCTTTGATTTACTTGTAAATAATAATGCTAATGTCTTCCATCAAAACTTGATGCAAGAATCAATATTTGAAATAAAAAGTTCAAAACCATTCGATTTAAGTAAGCTAACTAGGACTGCTACTATAAGACCTAAAGTAGGGGCGAGCGCTGAAGATGCTGAAGCATTAATTGATGAAGCAGCAAAAGCCTTAAAAAAATTTATGTAAAAAAATAATACAAGTTTATTTGCTTGTATTATTTTTTGCCTGTAAAAATACTTTTTATTAATGATCTAATTCCTCTTGTTTGTGTTCCCACTGTAGTTGGTAGGACTTGTGCTTGAGCTTCTAAAGTTTTATTAATATAATCTAAATTGACTTCATTTCCATCAGAATCGACTCCAAGACCAGGTAATACTATTGTAGAGTTTTCTTTCCATTCACTTAAGTATTGCATTCTTTCTTGATCCAGTAAAGCTAGTTCTACAGTTAAAGCTTCTAATTCGTCACTATTGATATCCATACCATTTTTTTGAATTCCATAAGCATCAACACTTTCTTGATGATCTTGGTAGTATTGATATCTACGAAGCTTTAACCATTTCTCTAGATGTCCTTCTTTAGTATTTTCAAATGGTTTATCACTTCTTCTTGTGAATAGGTCGATAGGCTCATATCTATTTCTAAAAGCTCTTTTCATATAAGAATCACGCCATAGATTAGCATTTCTTTCAATCCCTTCTTCAATAGCATCTCTATACATTCCAATAGCAAGTAAAGTATCTAGAATTCCTCTTCTAAAACCAATATCACAGCGTTCATCAAAGTTGATGAAGTCACCACCATATTCCTCTTTGACTAACCAATTGTCGCCACCATTCATCATATATTCAATTTGCCATTTTACAATCAATTGCTCATAATTTTCTCTTTGTTCTCTAAAGAATTCAGAGTCACTTACAAATGCTCTTATAGTAGCTATATCTACATCAGGTAATTTTTCTTTTAATCTCTTTGTTAACCATTCAGTATTTCTAAGATGAGCGATTAAAGAATCTTCACTTTGGTTGAAGCAGTCGCTTGACCAAGCACCTGTCTTAGGAAATAAATCATAGGTTGCATCTCTTAATTTTTCATGTATTTCATTCATTATATTTCCTCCTTAATAGTAATGTTATTATATCATAATTTTTGATTATAAAATGAATAAAAATAGTGCATTTATTGTGAGAAGATAGTATAATGTTTGTGTACTTAAGTTTATGCCAACTTAGCACAGGGGTAGTGCAACGCCCTCGTAACGCGTAGGTCGTAGGTTCAAATCCTACAGTTGGCACCAGAGTAATACAAAACTCGAACTTTTAAATGTATGGAAGTTCGAGTTTTAATATATTTAAATTTATGATAGAATATTTATAGAAATTAAATAGGCATTGTCAATTTAATAAACACACTTGCATATGTCATAAACAATATATAACTAAGGGAGGAATAAAATGACTACTGAATTAATTGATGTACTTAATGAAGATGGAGTACTAACAGGTGAAGTTTTACCAAGAAGCGAGGTCCATAAAAGAGGGTTGTGGCATAGGGCAATCGTAGTTGCGATTATAAATGAAAAAAATGAAATATTATTACAACAAAGAAGTGAAAAGAAAGAAAAAAATGCAGGAATGTGGGATATTTCTGTTGCAGGGCATATCTCGGCGGGCCAGGATTCTCTATCAGCAGCAGCACGTGAAATAAATGAAGAAGTAAGTGTCTTACTTGGATATAGAACTGAAATAAAAGATTTTAGATACATGTATTGCTTTAGAAAAGAACAAAAATTTGGAGAAGATTTTATTGAAAGACAATTTTATGATTTCTTTATTTTAAGAACATCAGGAGTTGATGATAAAACTTTATATTTTCAAAAGGAAGAAGTACAAGCTGTAAAATTTGTGGATTTATCAACAATACAAAAAATGATAGAAAATCAAGAACTTGTTGAGCGACCTGAAATTTATCAAGTTTTAACAAATTTCTTATTTAGATTTTAAAGTTGTTGAACGCCATCCTTTAGGTCACCATTGAATTTTCAGTTCGAGCTTTTCGAACTTTAAATATATTTTCAGTCTGAAATATGACTGATTTTTTGTATTAAAAGATATGTTGATACTTGGGAAAAAATAGGAGTTTAAATATTTTGTCAAAACAAAATATAGTAATCTAAAACAATAGTAAAATGTGATAGAATATGATTAGAAGTGATATAATGCAAATACTAAATAAAAATGAATTATTGAAAACTGAATTTGGTTTTGAGTTTACCTATAGTAATCAAGGAAAAGAATATATGGTACAGATTGTTTATCCTAGTGGTAATAGTAATTATAATATTCCATATATTTTAGTTCTACCTAAAAAAATTAAAGAAGGTTGTTTTTTAGCTGTTGAAACAAATAATTTAGAAACTGAAAATAGTGATGATTTATTAAATAATGGTTTACTTACTGCACATAAATTAGTTCAACAACTAAAAGAAAATGATAATCCCGTATTAATTCCGATAATACCAAGTGTTAGAAGTGGAATACCTTATTATCAACAATTATCAAAAGAATGTTTTTCTGTTCCTAGTAATCATCCTTTTTATAGAATAGATTTACAAGTATTAAACATTATAAATGAAGCAAAGCGCTATATTTCTGATAGAGTAAATATAAATGATAAAATTTTTTTGAATGGATATTCGGCATCTGGAGTATTTGCTCAACGATTCGCTTTATTACATCCAGAGATAGTAGATACTTTATGTTTAGGAGGAGCTAGTGGCAGTATTCCTGTTCCAAGCTCTGAATTGGAGTATCCTCTTGGAATAGCTGATTATAGTGATGTAGTTGGAAAGCCATTTGATTTAGAAAGTTATTTACAAATTAAATTTAGATATTATGTAGGAGCACTTGAAACTGAAAGAAAATCTTTAGAAAGATATGATGAAAATGGTAATTTTGCTCCAATGCACGATATGAGTTATTTTGATAGAAGTGTTCCAAATTCAGTAGGAGTGAAACAAAGAATTATTTTTGGAAAAGATATATTTGAAAGATCAAATAAGCAAATACTTTTAATGACTAGGATGGGATTTGATATTGAACAGCAAGTTTTTGAAGGAAGAACCCATAATGATTACAATGGAATTGGAGTAAATGAATTAGGAGATGAATATGTAAGTTATATTTATAATCAATCAGTTACCCAAAATAAAAAAATCATATGAAAATGTATTAAAAAAATCAAATTTATAGTATGATATGTATCAATTCATATTGTTATAATTTTGGAAGTAGGGGTTATTCTATGAAAAATAATTTAGTTTATTATGATGTTGATGATTTAAAAGAATTACCAATTTTAGAGGACAAAAACTTTAGATATTTAGATTTTATTGGCGGATCTAAGGAATTCAGAGTATTTGTTGTACCAATTGATTTGACAAGAAATGATTTCATTAAAAAGCATTCTAATCTTATTGATATGAGGCTTTTTAATCCTATTTATGAAAATAAAGGAATCGTCATCACTCCTGATATGTCTTATGCCTTACCTGGTTTTTATGTTTTGTGTTATAAAAGTTATGTTCATCATGTTGATTCTTTACCTGATAATTTAATGATGAGAACTGGAATCCTAATTAAATATCTAAGGAAAGGCTTAAAAGAAGGTTTAAATTTTGAATGTTGTAATCTTTATGGCGACGAAAAAGAACGTATTTCTAATCCTTTACATTATTGGATTGTACCGAAATATCCTGAATTGTTAAAGGATGGTTTAGATCATAAATTAATGGATTTAAATTTGAATGAATATTTGAAAACGTTTAAATATTCCCAATATAAAGATCAAATAATTAGATGTAATGAAAAAATGATTGATTATTTTAAAGAAATCAATTTAAAAAATATTGATGATTCAATATTTAATCTTTCAAGTCGTAGTGTAATCATATCAATTACAAGTAAGTGAAGTAAAAAATGTTTAGGTTGTTACAATGAGTTTAGAGATGATGATTTAAAAACA
>CAMXBB010000105.1 GCA_947179265.1 uncultured Bacillota bacterium | reverse complement strand
GTATCAGGAATACAATATTATCAAGTTAATAAACAATTCTATAAAGAAAAATAATTGCTTAATAGCAATTTTTTTTTATTTAAGAAGTAATTGTGCGTTTAATCTTGTACATGTATTATAGAACAAAGGTAATAATGAGATATACAATACATATGTTCGAAAATATTATTGACAAAGAACATACTTGTTGATAAAATTAATATAGAAATGGTAATGAGGAGAACAAGATGAAAGCAAAAGAATTAAATACTAATGTAGATAAAGATAAAGCCTTAGAACAAGTAATGGCAGAAATTGAGAAACAATTCGGTAAAGGCGCTATAATGAAATTAGGTGAGGAATCTCATATGGAAATTGAGATTACTCCAAGTGGATCACTTTCTTTAGATGTGGCTTTAGGTGTAGGTGGATTTCCTAAAGGAAGAATAATAGAAGTATATGGTCCAGAGTCATCTGGTAAAACTACCATTGCTTTGCAAGCAGTAGCAGAAGTTCAAAAACGTGGTGGAAGAGCAGCGTTTATTGATGCTGAGCATGCTTTAGATCCTGTGTATGCTAAAAATCTAGGAGTAAATATAGAAGAATTATTATTATCTCAACCAGATACTGGGGAACAAGCTTTAGAGATATGTGAAGCTCTAGTTAGAAGTAATGCTGTATCAATTGTTGTAATAGATTCTGTTGCAGCATTAGTTCCTCAAGCAGAGATTGAAGGTGAGATGGGGGATTCTCACGTCGGCTTACAAGCACGACTTATGAGTCAAGCTCTAAGAAAATTATCAGGAATAATTAATAAGACTAACACCACAGCTATATTCATTAACCAATTAAGAGAAAAAGTGGGAATCATGTTTGGAAATCCCGAGACAACACCAGGAGGAAGAGCATTAAAGTTTTATGCTTCAGTAAGACTTGATGTTAGACGTGGTGAACAAATCAAAATGGGAGATTCCGTTATTGGAAATAAAACTACTATCAAAGTTGTAAAAAACAAAGTAGCACCGCCATTTAAAGTAGCAACTGTTGATATAATGTATGGTGAAGGTGTATCCTATGAAGGTGAATTAATTGATCTAGCAGCTGAGGCTGATGTAATTGAAAAAAGTGGAGCATGGTATTCGTACAATGGGGAGAAAATTGGTCAAGGAAAAGAAAATGCTAAAATATTCTTAAAGAACAATCCTGATATTGCTGAAGAGGTTGAACGATTAGTTAGAGAACATTATGGTATCAAAGAGGGATAATCCTTCTTTTTTTCTTGTAAATTTTGTTAAATTAAACTATAATTTATATATAATATGGGTGATGTTATGAAAAGAGAGATTAATGGAAGTGAAACGATTTATCTTATATCATTGTTTTGTATGCCTATTATAACGTTTATAGGTATTATATTACTTCTGAGTAATATTTTAGAAATTTCCGAAGCTTTAACTATTAGTAAATGTGATATAAGTGAAGTTTTTTTTGGAGAAATAATTTTATTTATCAGTTGTTGGATTTTATTGTTTTCTTCATATGTTTTTCATAAGATGGGCTGGAAAACTGGACAAATTGGTATCATTACAATAGCATTTGGTATTCTTTTCTATTCCATATATACAGCAGTAAATACGCTATCTTCTATTGCTGTAATTATCAATCCAGTTATTGTAGTAATCGCTGCATTATATGGATTAATGAAGCCATTACCAGATGTTACTATTCAAAAACGCAAGACTAGGGTTAAGAATTCTTTAGCAAAATATAAGCCTACAAAGAAGAAAAGCCCAAGTAAGACTAAAAGCAATAAGAAATAACTTATTGTTTTTTTTATTGTAATATTTTATTTTATAATTTATAATTAAGGTGTAGATTATTATTTCTTATTGAAATTTTCTATAAATAAGAGTTGGAGGAAAATATGGATTTTAATGCAATGTCCATAGTTACTCTTCTTATTGGTCTTGTAGTGGGAGCTATTGCTGTTGTAGCATTTACAATAGTATCAGGAGCAAGAGCTAGCCAAAAAGCTGAAAAATTATTAAATGATGCCAAAAAAGAGGCTGATAAACATAAAAGAGATAGTTTATTAGAATTAAAAGAAGAAAGTTTTAAATTAAAACAAGAAACTGACAAAGAGATTAGAGAGAAAAAGGCTGAGATTGCGTCAAGTGAAGATCGCCTTTTACAAAGAGAGAAGTCTCTTGATAAACGTGAAGAATATTTACAAAAGAGAGATGAAGCTTTAGAACAAAAAGACAATAATTTAGCCGCTTTACAAAAACAAGTCCAAGAGAAGGAAACTAAGATGGACGATCTTCTTAAAGAAGAAATGGAAAAATTAGAGACAATTGCAAAGTTCTCTAAAGAAAAAGCGCATGAATTAATCATGCAAAGAGTTGAATCAGATATGGAAGTTGAGATTGCTGAGTTTATTAAAGAGAAGGAAGCAGAAGCAAAACTAGAAGTAGATGATAAAGCTAAGAGTTATTTAGTACATGCTATGGAAAGATATTCAAATGATGTTACTAATATTCAAACAGTATCTACGATATCTTTACCTAATGATGAGATGAAAGGACGTCTTATCGGTAGAGAAGGTAGAAATATTCGTACTATTGAAGCTGTTACGGGAGTTGACTTGATAATTGATGATACCCCAGAAGCAATAGTTATTTCCTCTTTTGATCCATTTAGAAGAGAAATAGCAAAGCAAACAATCGAAACTTTGATTAAGGATGGAAGGATTCATCCAACAAGAATCGAAGAGATATATGATAAAGTTTGCAAGGATATGAATACTCGAGTTACTGAAATTGGTAGAGATGCCGTATATCAATTAGGATTATCCAAAATAGATCCTGAGCTTGTAAATTATATTGGTAAATTAAATTTCCGTACTAGCTATGGTCAAAATGCTTTACAACATTCAATTGAAGTAGCAAATTTATGTGGACTATTAGCTGGTGAGTTAGGTGAAAATGTAAGTATAGCTAAGAGAGCAGGTTTATTGCATGACATTGGTAAAGCTATCGACTTTGAAGTTGAAGGAAGTCATGTTGAGATTGGTGTTGACTTAGCTAAGAAGTATCACGAAGATGCTACTGTAATAAATGCTATTGCATCGCATCATGGTGATACTGAACAAACTAGTGTTATATCTTGCTTAGTTCAAATTGCTGATACTTTATCAGCAGCAAGACCTGGTGCTAGAAATGATTCTATGGAAAACTATATCAAGAGATTAGAACAATTAGAAGCAATTGGAAATTCTTTTGCTGGAGTTGAAAAGAGTTATGCAATGCAAGCGGGTCGAGAGATTAGAGTCATTGTAAAACCAGAAGAGATTGATGACTTAAAAAGTTTCAAAGTTGCACGCGAAATCAAAGAAAAAATTGAAAGTGAAATGCAATATCCTGGTACTATAAAGATAACTGTTATAAGAGAAACTAGGGCAAGTGAAGAAGCAAAATAATTGCTTCTTTTTATTATTGTATTGAATAATAAAATGTAATATATTATACTTTATTATAGAGAAGGAGTGTGTGAAATGAATAGAATAAAGGTGAATAATGGAATGGCTGCAGCAATCATTTTAATGAGTATGTTTGCAGGATGGCAAACTCTATTATTAGCAATCGTTATAATGCTAGTTTTATGTGAAACTGATGATAAATTTAAAGGAATCGCTATTAGAGTTGTTGCATTTATGGCAGGTATTACATTAGTTGGATATGCTTGGGATATTATATATCAAGGTATTCAATTAGCGTTTAGTGGATTAAATACTTTGATTTCAACTCTAAACTATTATTTAGATAGTCCAATAAGCATTATAAAATTAAATCAATATTTAATTGATCCTGTTACTGGTATTTTAAAGTTCCTAGATAGTGGAGTAACATATCTACTAATGTTAGCTAAATTTGGATTCGTAGTTGCTACTTTATCTGGAAAAGCTGTTAAAGAAAACTTTATTATTAAGAAAATTAATGAGTATGTTTCTAAAGTTGTTAGTTATGTTAATAACGTTGAAGCTAATACTCAAACTGCTAGAACAGAACAACAAAATGTTTCAGAGTAAGCAAATAAAAATCTTCATTTATATGAAGATTTTTTTATTTTATTAAATCATATTCATCATAGAAATAATCATCAGTCATACCAGAAATATAATCGATAACTTTTCTAGCTGTAGTAGTGTTTTTTAGATATTCTTCATTCATTGAATTCAAGTATACAGTAAATATCCTAGTGTCAGTATCATTATTCTCTACAGCTTTGTAAAGATAATCAAATAACTCTTCGAACATCTTTTTTATCTTATCTTGGTTTTCAAGAGAATTAGCTTTATTATAGATATGCTCTTGATTAAATTCTTTTAAATCTTTAACAGCATTATAGATTTTATCTGACATCTTTATATAATCTTTTCCGATGGAATTATCAATAATATCTTGAGTTATAGTTGATACGATATCACGATTACTATTTCCTAAAATTTCTTTAATACTTTTTGGAATTTCATCAAGATTAAAGACTCCTAATCGAACTGCATCTTCGATATCTCTTCCGAGATAACCGATGATATCACTGATTCTAACAACACATCCTTCTAAAGTCATAGGAACTAATTCCTTAGCATGAGCTTTATCCTTATAACACAATTCATAATCTCTTAGGAAATCTTCTTTAGTTTTCTTTTTAGGATAATAGAAATCGCTAACAAATTCACCATTATGGCATAGAATTCCATCTAAGGTTTGAACTGTTAGATTTTTTCCTTTTCCATTTTCTTCTAGTACCATTAAAGTTCTAACTGATTGAACATTATGCATAAAATATCCTTCATTATATTTTAAAGATATTTCATTTAAAAATCTTTCTCCTAAATGTCCGAATGGAACATGTCCAATATCATGACCTAAAGCTTGAGCTTCGATTAAGTCTTCGTTTAGGGATAGAGCTCTTCCGATAGTTCTAGCGATTTTACTAACTAATTGGACGTGGATTATTCTTTTACAAATGTGGTCATTATCTTTCTTAGAAAAAACTTGTGTCTTATCGATGTATCTTGTATAAGATAAGCTATAAATTATACGATCGATATCTCTAAAATAGTTAGGTCTTATATCTTCTGATAGATTTCCGAAAAGTCTTATAGCGTCTTTATCTAAACAAGCATTTTTTGAATAATTATTTTCATGAATCAACATGATGTCTTTGATATTCATATCATCACCTAAATAAATTATATCTTATAAAAATAGTTTTTTGAAGATATCTTTAATAAAAATGTTAATCTCGTCTAGACTGATTGCTATCTCTTTTCTATAATATTTTACTATTAAATCCATACAGCCATCAGAAAAGAAAGTGACTTTTAATATTAAATCTTGATGATTAGTATTGGTTAACACATCTACTATTTCTTTATTTAATAATATATTTAACC
>CAMXBB010000104.1 GCA_947179265.1 uncultured Bacillota bacterium | reverse complement strand
TATTAGAAGAAACTCCCATATCTACTAAGTATAAATATACTTTATTTAGTTCTTTTGATTTTCCTTCAATAAATTCTTTTAAATCTATTTTTTCAGTGGTTGGTTTCACAGTCTTGCCATTTTTTGTCATCTTATCTTCTTCACCAACAAAATAGGTATCATCGCAATACTTTAATTTATACTTAACGTCGGTTAAAGTTTCATTTTTATCACTTGATTCTAAATTATCTAATATCTCTGATAATCTTTCAGCATCACTAGAACTTATACTTATATCATGACTTTTAGTTTTTAATGATAACGGATAATATCCCAGTGTTACTTCATTACATTTATTATTTTCTTCACTCGCTAGGCTTTTCTTATTGGTAAAAAGAAATACACCTGCCGTTGCAATTACACAAAATGCTAAAGCACAACTCAAAATTATTACCCTATTCTTATTTAATTTGTCTTCCATACTAACACACCCTTATCATAATTATAACAAATAGATAAGGCTATGTAAATTAACTAATATAAAAAAGTTACATAATAATGCACAATATATCTTTTAGTACCTGTTGTATTAAAACCTCTTTTAAATTCATAGTTCTTTTGAAAGCTCTTAGACTCATTAGTATTAAAAGTAATGCTTAATTTTATTATCTCCTCACTATTATTAATTTCAATTTTTTTTAATAATAATTCCATTAATTTTCTATAAATGTCTTCTCTATTGAAAATTTCTTCTAAGATTTCATCAATATTAAGTTTATATTTTAAATAAATACCCGCCAATATATCTTCAACTCTTTCTAAAGATATCCCTAAATTATTCATTCCATCTTTTAAAATATAAATAATTTCACTTTCTCTTATAGATATAGAATTACAATATTCTTTTCCATTACTTAAAACATTTGAACAGATCCATACAACATCTTGATTTGCTTTTAAAGTACCTTTTCGATGATATAAACAATTATCTTTCATACAATACATCTTAGCTGATAAAAGATAGCGATTTTGATAGCGATTATTTCTTTTTTTTCTTTCATATAATCTCTTATTAGCTAAATTCCATAAATCGATATCGATTATAGCAGGAATCGAAGCACTATCCTCATAATATATCCATTCTGATTTAGGAACTAACCTTTTTTTCTTACTCATATAATCTACTATCTCTGTTTTACGACCACAATAATCTCCCTTATATTTTGGATTTTCAATCATCCTTTTAAGTGTTGTTATATTCCATTTCTTATTTAATGAAGTCATAATATTCTCTTCATTAAATATCTTGGCGATACTTCTTAAAGACATTTTATCAATAGCATAGTAAGAAAATAATCTTCTAACCACTGCAGCTTCTTTATCTATTATATTTAATTTACCAGTTAATTTATCTTTCTTATATCCATATTGCAAGTCGTTTCCTAGTATAACTCCATTTTTGATGCTTCTTAACATTCCAAACTTAACTCTCTCTGAAAGCCTCCGTACTTCATCTTGAGCTAGACTGGACATAATCGTTAAGCGCAATTCAGAATCTGGGAATAAGGTATTAATATTATCATTCAAGAAATACACTGCTACTCCATATGAAAGTAATTCTCTACTATATTTAATACTATCCAATGTATTTCTAGAAAATCTAGATATCTCTTTAGTAATTATTAGATCAAATTTATCCATTTTGGCATCATCTATCATCTTTAAAAAGGATAATCTCTTGTAATCAGTAGTACCACTAATACCTTCATCGATATAACCATCTATATATACCCAGTTAGCGTTATTTTTAATCATCTCTTCCATAAATTCAATTTGATTTTTTAAAGATCCTTTTTGTTCAAGATGATCTGTTGATACTCTACTATAAAATGTAACTCTTAAAGGAAGTGAATTTAAAGGGGTTCCTAATCCTAATTCATTTCTAATTTTATATAGATCCATGATTTAACCTTTTTAGTATCTCTTCTTCACTTAACTTATAGATATTAAAAGATATATTAACTTCGTCATATATCTTTTTATTGATATATAAAGCCATATTTAAATAAATCTCTTCCATATTTTTTATAAGTATCACCCCTAAATTATATGAAAAAAAGAGGATTATTTTTCCTCTTTTTTACAACTATCTACTAACCATTTAAATGGTTTATTATCATGCATTACTTCTGGATGAAACATTATTCCTAAGAATTTATTTCCATCTTTATGATACTCAACTGACTCGATCACATCATCTTCAGCTCTAGCAGCAACTATTACATCCTTATGAGTTCTAGCAATTACACTTGAATGTAAGCTTACTTTTCTTAAGGTATCTTCTTTGTATATATCATAAAGGAATGTATTATGATCTAATACCTTTATTTCATGCTTTGCTGCTTCTATAGCTGATTCATCATAACTTATATCATGATTATGTAATGAATTATCATCAAGCCTTATTAAATATGGATTAGTTTTCTTATACTTATCATATATTTCATTATCTAAAAGTTCTGGATTTTTTTCTTTATCTTCAATAACATTAAAGAATGTTGCCATAGTTTGACATCCTAAACATATTCCTAATACTGGTTTCTTATTTTTTAAAGCATCATACATCAAAGGATAATATTCTGATAATATTTTCGCTCCACCTGGAAAAAGGTAACCATCACACATATCAGTATAAATATCGGCATTTGGAGATACTAAACCAATAGGTATTCCACCAGCCTTTTCAACTTCACGAATATACATCTTAACAAATTTTGCTATGTCTTGATATGGATCATTATCTTCATTACTCAAATTATAACTTGGAACAATTCCAATAATCGGTTTTCTCATAATTATCCCTCCAATAAGTATTTTACCATATTATATAGAAAAAAAGTTAGTTAAGAACTAACTCTAATGTAAAAATTTAGATAAAATATCATTAATAATGTCATTATTTATCGGTTTAGATACATAGTAATCAAAACCTTCTTTTAAATACTTTTCTTCAGCACCTGCAACAGCGTCTGCTGTTACTGCTATTATAGGATTTTTAAAATCTAAATCTTCTTTTATATGATGTAAAGTCTCTACTCCATCCATTTCTGGCATCATGATGTCCATTAGTATTAAATCATAAACATTATCTCGACATTTATCGATAGCTTCACTACCAGATAAAGCTGAATCAATTATTACATTTTTATCGGATAATAATTTTGTAGCAATTTTAATATTAAGTTTATTATCATCTACTACTAAAATTCTTTTCCTATCACTGGTATCAATTATATTATCTTTTTTTTCTGATATTGATTCACTAATTTTTATTTTAGATTCCTCATCTTTTCTTACCTTAGGTAAATCAACTACCGATGTTTTAGAATGAAGATGATTGATAAGTATTCGATATAATTCATTCTTCTCAATTGGTTTTGATAAATAATCATCAAATCCATCAGCTAAATACTTTTCTTTCATTCCTGATAAAGCATTTGCCGTTAAAGCAATAACTGGCATATCATAGATTACTGTCTCTCTAATCTTCTTTAAAGTTTCAACACCACTCATTTTAGGCATCATATCATCTAGAAGGATTAAATCATATACTTCTCCACTACCAAGTCTTTCTAAACAATCAAAACCACTTTCTACAGCTTCAGCATGTATTCCATAATTAGATAGTAATTTTAATGCAACTTTAAGATTTATTTTATTATCATCTACTACCAATACACGAGATGATGAGAAATCAAACAATTTGATTCTAGTAGTATTAAATAATTCATTTTCAGATCCCCCTTGTGGTGGATTCATTTTTACTATTTTTTGTTTTAAATATACAGTAAACTTAGACCCTTCACCATACTTACTTTGAACAACTATCTTACCACCTAGCATTTCAACAAAACGTTTTGTTATAGCAAGACCAAGACCAGTACCTTCTAAGGTAGTATTTCTATCTTCTTCAAGTCTTTCAAATTTAGCAAATAATTTATCTATTTGTTCTGGTTTAATCCCACGACCTGTATCTTCAACAGAAATAATTAATTTAGTATATTCACTATCACTAACACAATTAACTAAAAAAGAAACACTACCTTTATCCGTATATTTAACAGCATTGGTTAAGATATTAGTTACTATTTGTCTTACCTTTCCACCATCTCCATGAACCATATAAGGAATATCGGGAGCAAACTTAACATTGAATTCAATCGGTTTATCACCTATTCTAGGTTTAACCAATTTTGCAACATTATCAAAGACATCTAAAACATTATAATCCGTTTCAATTATCTCCATTTTATCTGCTTCAATCTTAGAAATGTCTAAAATACCATTAACTATTTCAAGCAAATTTTCAGAAGCTAATTTGATATCTTTTGCATCATTCTTAGCATCATCCAAAGATGATTCTTCCAATATACAATCAGAAAAACCAACGATAGCATTAAGAGGCGTTCTTATCTCATGTGACATACTAGATAAGAAGTCTGATTTGGCTCGATTAGCTTTTTCTGCTGATATCTTTGCTTCATTTAAAACTTCAATCATTTTTACATCTGGATTTTCTATTGAAAAAAACATTACATAATTTAACAAAGTTAAAGAAATAGAAATGACCGTTATATAAGGATTAAAATAAAAAACAACTATCAAAAATGTAAATATTAAAATAGCAAAAAATAATGGTATGTGTTTTTTTGCTATTTTCTTATAATTAAAAATAGTAACAAGTATAGATAATATTATGTATAAAACACAAACTGTATAGGTTGGAATTAATGAAGAACCCGAAACACTGATTATGTTTCCATCAGAAATTAGGTGTATATCTAAAAATAATATAAAAAAACTAGCAATTAGATTAATAATGTAAGTTGTATAAGTGTTACATTTATAACTTCTATCGTTAGGTTCTAATGTAACAATATATATATATCTAAATAGGCAAGATGTTATAAGGATAAGCAATATAGCATCAAATTTATTAAAAAGGCATACAATGGTAGATAAAATAGGATTTATATTATCTAAAGTTTGATTCATAACGAAAAACTTTTCTAAAAATACTAATACACTATCAAAAAGTACACATATTAACATAATGGAGTACATTCTATTTTCTCTTATATTAATTTTCTTCTTAAAAAAATAAGCTATGAACAATACCAATGAAAAAACTAGTGCACATATAGGTAAACATAATTCCAAAGCATTATACATTGGTATCACTTCCACTTCCTATATTAACATTATATCACATTAGTTGGATTTTTTATTAATTATACCGCTAAACTCTTCTGTAATATTTTTCCATCTGTTGAGTATGCTAATGCATTAATTGGAAAAAAGTCATAAAATTCCTCATTTGATCCATATATTGTTTCTTCTTCTGATTTATAATCAACTCTTTGTTGTTTGTATGTTCTTAACATTATATTAACAGTATTAATAT
>CAMXBB010000103.1 GCA_947179265.1 uncultured Bacillota bacterium | reverse complement strand
TATTTATTCTTCTTAGTTTGATAAACAGTTAAATTTTTTACTAAATCATCTAATATAGATTGTAACTCTCTTAATTCTTCAACTGATGAAAGATTTAATCGTTCATTAATTGTCATTAAATCTAAAGCATCATTCTCATGTTCTAACAAATCTATTACGTTTTGATACATATTAATCACCTACCTAAATTATAACATGATTGGGGGTATGAAATTAAAAAAGTACACAATTGTGTACTAATTATTGTAAATATAATATTAATGAGATAACAAAAAATGCTATTCCAAGGACAAGAGTTAATCGACTTATTAAAAGTTCTGATCCTCTTTCCTTTTGATTTTTAAATAATTCAGAATTTCCCCCAGATATTATTTGTCCACCAGCTTGTGCTTTATTGCTTTGTAATAATACCAAGGCGATCAATAATACAGATATAACAATTAATGCTGTTTCCATTTCATCACCCAATTTCCATAATAATTTATCATATTTTAATTGAAAATTCAAGGAAATATGATAAATAGTAATAATCAATGCCATTAGTATAAAATATTTGTAAATAAATATCAACTAAAAAAATAAATGAATTTTAATTGAAATAAGCGTATGATATAATTTATTAGAGGGGATGCGCTATGAAGATAGTTGAACTAGGCAATGGCCAATTCGATAATTATGCGATGTATCATCAACTAAATAATTTTTGTCAAACATCTAAATATGCAATATTGATGAGTGAATATGGATACGACTATGATTATATTGGATTTGTCGATGACAGCGACAATATAAGAGCAGCATCATTAATATTAACTAAGAAGATTGGAACTTCCAATATGTATGGATATGCACCTAAGGGATTTCTAGTAGATTATTATGATACTAGTCTACTAAGTGACTTTTTAAGTCAACTTAGAAAATATTATAAGCGAAAAGGATTTGTATTCATAAAATTTAATCCTGAAATAATTATTGGAGAAACAAGTAAGAAAGCTAATTATATAGTATCATATAATGGAAATGTAAGAATAATTGATAATTTAAAACAGATGAATGTTAAAAGAAGAATTGAACTTCAAGAATTTGATTTATTACTTCCAAAATTTAATGCTTACATTAATATGAAAAACTATGATTTAACAAAAATAAATAGAGGATATCGAAAAAAAATCAGAAAATGTCTAGCTAGAGGAATGTATTTGGATTTAGGCGAACCTAGAGAAATGGATATATTCTATGAATTTATAAAAGGTAAGACTAAAAACCCTGTTTCATACTATAGGAATTTCTATAACGTGTTCAGTAAAGATAATTCAATTGATTTAGTATTTATAAAGATTGATTTTGAAAGATATCTAACTAATGTCCGTGAACAATATGATAAAGAAACAAAAATAAATGATGCCTATAATGAAATGATTGAAAATGATCCGTCTAGAAGAAACTTAAACGCAAAAATAGAATCTGATAAAAGAATTCAATTCTTCAAGGATAAAATTATTAAAGCAACAGAAGGTTTAAAAAAGAATAAAGTAGATTATGTTGCCGGGGCATTAATTATAAAAAATTATAATCGTATATCAATATTTGCAAGTGGATTTTCTGATGAATATCGATATTTAAATCCAAATCATTACCTGTATCATGCAATATTCGAAAGATATAAAAACTATTTTAATTTCTGTGACCTAGGAGGAGTATCAGGAAATTTTGAACCAACAAGCGAGTATCATGGATTAAATCAATTTAAGATAAAATGGAATTCAAACATCTACGAATTTGTTGGTGAATTCGATTTAATATGTAATGATCATGTTTTTAAACGTCTTATGAAAACAAGCTTTATTGAAGATGAATTTAACAAACATTAGGAGTTATTATAACTCCTTTTTTTCATATACTTTATTATGAATACCTCAAATATTACTCCCAAAGTATATACATTATCAGCAATAATACTCGGTTATGCAATGATTGGAGATTATACAGCAAATCAACAAAATGCTATCGGTAACTGGTTTATGTTAATTGGTCAAATCTTATCAACAAATTCTGCCATACAACAAATATTTCAAAACTATAATCCAAACTATGTCCAAAATGCTAATGATAATAATGGACATTATGGAAATGCTGAAAATTTTAATTTCACAAGGCCAAGTAATGATGAAATACAACAAATAAGGGAGGTTTTAAATAACCTCCTTGATAAACTCGATAAAATGGATTCTATCTAAAATCCTTATTCCATAAAGATAATTTTTTAGGTTCTGTCAACATATCTCTATATAGAGAATCTAATGCATCTTGTCTTTCCTTATCTACCAAAACATCTACATGTAGTTCTTCATCATCATCTACATATTGTCTTATAACAACTTCTTGAGGATATGAACGTATTAAAACATAATGTCCTTCTTTAAATATCTCTACTAAATTCTTTTTTGATACATCCTCACCTATTTTTACATTTTTAGGTACTATTTGAATATCCTTTAATCCATAAATTGCACACCTAGTATCAGTTTCTTCACGAATACTATTTTCTAATGTTTTCAATTGCTCTTCGACTCTTTTATTGTGACGTCTTCCAAACCATAGATTACCTTGAACCAATAAATTTAGTGATGGTATGATTGCTCCGACATTATTAAGTCCATAGAACATTTGACCAATAAGTAATCCAAGCATCACAACAAGCAAAGCACAAGGAACTCCAAGAGACCAAATCCAAGCAATAATATTTTTTATCTTCATCCATTTTAATTCTTTTACTAAATCAACTTCATTAGAAATTTCTAACATAATTCCACCCCATTCGGTACACTACTATACCACAAAAAAAATATCTAGTAAAGTAAACTAGATATTATTTCCTATTTAATCTATATCTTTCATTTGGATCTAGAATAGCTTTTCTAATCCTGATATCATCAGGAGTTATCTCAACATATTCATCATCTTCAATAAATTCTAATGCTTCCTCTAAGGTAAATGTTTTAGGTTTAATCAATGCGATTGCATCATCTGATCCACTAGCACGAGTATTTGTTAATTGCTTATTCTTACATGGATTAACATTTAAATCATTATCTCTATTATTGATACCAATTACCATACCTACGTATACTTCAGTAGCAGGTCCAACTATTAATTGACCTCTTTCTTGTAAGTTAAATAATGAGAATCCTAAAGTCTTACCATTTTCCATAGATACTAATACACCATTTTTACGAGTAGTTAATTCTCCAGCATATGGTTTATATTCATCAAATGATCTAACCATTATTCCTTCACCCTTAGTATTAGTGATAAATGCTGAACGATATCCAATTAATCCTCTTGTTGGAGCTGAGAATACTAGGTGAGTATAATTATCTTCACCAGTAGTCATACTCATCAAAAGTCCTTTTCTTTCTTGTAAGTCACTAATAACTGTAGATGCAAAATCTGATGGAGTATTGATAATAACTGTTTCAAATGGTTCACATTTTTTGCCATCTATTTCTTGGATTAAAACTTGTGGTTTAGATACTGATAATTCATATCCTTCTCTACGCATATTTTCAAGTAAGATAGATAAATGTAATTCTCCTCTACCTGATACCTTATATCCATCTGATCCTGGTAATTCTTCAACTTCTAATCCAACATTGGTTTCTAGTTCTTTATCCAATCTATCTTTAATATGTCTACTAGTTAAGAACTTTCCACTCTTACCAGCAAATGGAGAATTGTTTACTAAGAAGTTCATTGAAAGAGTTGGTTTTTCTATCTCTATTGGAGGTAGAGGATTTGGTTTGCCATGTGTACAAATAGTATCACCGATTGAAATATGTGAACAACCTGCTATAGTTACAATATCACCATAGTAAGCCTCATTTTTTTCAACTTTCTTTAATCCTTCATTAACAAATAACTTAGTTATTTTAAAACTTGTTTCTTCACCATTATTTTTAACTAAAGTAACTGTTTCATTATTTTTAATCTTACCTGATTTAATACGACCAATACCTAGTCTTCCAATATAACCATCATATGCAAGTGATGAAATTTGCAATTGTAAATCATCATTTTCATTACCTGCATAAGGCTCAACTTGTTTTAAAATAGTTTCTAGTAATGGTGCTATATTACTTTCACCTAAATCAGATGGATCTAATGTAGCAATACCTTGTTTTGCAATACCATATACTATTGGGAAATCTAATTGCTCATCTGTAGCATTTAAATCAACAAATAAATCAAATGTCATATCAACAACTTCTTGAATACGAGCATCCTTTTTATCTATCTTATTAATAAATAGTATAGGTCTTAAATTTTGTTCTAAAGCTTTCTTAAGTACAAATCTCGTTTGAGGCATTACTCCTTCAGCTGAATCGACTAAAAGAATTACTGTATCAACTGTTTTGATAACCCTCTCCACTTCGCTTGAAAAATCTGCATGTCCTGGAGTATCTACAATGTTAATCTTATAATCCTTATATCTAATAGCACAATTCTTAGAATAGATTGTTATACCTCTTTCTCTTTCGATATCATCACTATCCATTACTTGTTCCACTATTTGATCATGTTCTCCAAATACACCATTTTGTTGTAATAGTGCATCTACTAATGTTGATTTACCTGCATCAACGTGTGCAACTACTGCGATATTTATTATTTTATCCATAAAGTCCACTTCCCTCTTCAATAACTACTAAATATTACACCATTTAAGGGATTTTTGCAAGAAAAACCATAACCTATCATAGTTTTTATACTTCTTATATTAAATAATTTAAGGTATAATATCGGTAGGTGATAGTATGAAGAATAAAATAGCGAAGAAAATAGCAAATAATAAACTATATGTATTAACTTTTATAATAGCTTTTATTGTAATATGTTTTTTATATAAATTAAACAATACTATTCCATTTGGGGATAATTCATTATTATGTATTGACTTCTATCATCAATATGGTCCCATGCTAGGAGAATTATATGATAGATTACATTCATTTAGTGGACTAACCTATTCATTTACCATGTCGATGGGACTTCCATTTTTTAGAAATTTTTTAAATTATTTATCCAGTCCCTTTAATATACTAATAATGTTTTTCCCTAGAAGTGGTTTATTAACTTCATATTCATTTATTATCGGAATAAAAGCAGTGTTTGCGGCTTGTACATTTATCTATTTCATATCCAAGAAATTTAATAATAAAAGTCTGGCTTTAATTCCTCTTGGGCTTTTATATGCTTTTCAAGGATACTTTACTGCTTATTATTGGAACATAATGTGGTTGGATGGGATGGTATTCTTACCACTTATTACATTAGGTATTGAAAATATTGTTAATAACCATAGATGGAAGCTATATACTTTTTCACTAGCTATTATGTTGATAGCAAATTACTTTATAGGATATATGATATGTATATTTAGTGTTTTATATTTTATCAAAGCAAGATGTATAAGCTAATGCATTATTT
>CAMXBB010000102.1 GCA_947179265.1 uncultured Bacillota bacterium | reverse complement strand
CTTCTGGATCATATTGATAAGATAATCCTTTAGATACATCAATTATTTTTATATTCTTATTGTTTTCAAGAAAAGAAGCCGCTATTTGTTTTTCGCTAGTAAGTCCATTATAAATAAACATGTCAGTTTCTGAATATTGTTTGATTTGTTTATCTGTTAGGCTGTATTTTTTTATATCAGTTCCATTTGGGTATATACTATCGATATTCGAGTTATATCCATATATATTATCTATTAAATACTCGATAGGATATACTGTGGTGTATATATTTATATTATCCATAGTGTCTCTTTTAAAACATCCGCTCATCAATGTTATCATCAAAACGCTTATTATTAATAATTTTATTTTCTTCATATTTAAATCCTCCATACATCTATTTTTAGTATACTAAAAAGGGGTTAAAATGTAAATTATATCTAGATAAATATATCTGTTTTTAGTATAATGGTAATGGTGATAATATGGACTTTTTATCTAAATATGGTATAAAAATAAAGAATGAACAATTATTGTTAACGGCATTGACACATTCTTCATATGCAAACGAAGCTCATACTGAAAGTTATGAGAGATTAGAATTTTTAGGTGATGCTGTATTAGAACTAGCAACATCAGAATATTTTTATTTGAGATCTGATTTAAAAGAAGGAAAAATGACTAAAGTTAGAGCAAGCTATGTTTGTGAAAATGCTTTATATGAGTATTCGAAAGATATAGGACTTATTGATAATATAAGATGTGGAAATGGTATGAATACTATCACTCCTTCAATAGTTGCAGATTGTTTTGAAAGTGTCTTAGCAGTAATATTCTTGGAACATGGGTTTTCTGTTGCTAAGAAGTTTGCTTTAAATATCATTGTTCCTTATATCGAGAAAGGTATTGTTTTTTTTCATGACAATAAATCATACCTTCAAGAAATGGTTCATACAGAAAAAAAATCTATTGAATATGTGGTGACTAAGGAGAGTGGACCAGCTAATGATAAAACATTTGAAGTAGATGTTTATGTAGATGGTATTAAATTTGGTTCAGGTATAGGTAAAAGCAAACAAGAAGCTGAACAAAATGCAGCGAGAGATGCTATAAGTAAAAAGGCTTAAGTGGTGATATTATGAAGTTATTGAGTATAAAAGCACATGGTTTTAAATCATTTGCTGATAAGATAGAAATATCAGTTGGTGATGGCATTACTGGTATTGTCGGACCTAATGGATCTGGTAAGAGTAATGTTGTAGATGCTGTTAAATGGGTATTAGGAGAAACTAGCTTAAAAGAGATTCGTGGTGGAGAATCAATGAGTGATGTAATATTCTCAGGATCATCATCTCGTTCCGCTTTAACAAGAGCGTGGGTTTCCTTAACTTTTGATAATAGTGATCATTATTTAGCTAGTGATTTAGCAGAGATAGAAATCAAAAGAGAAGTATTTAAAACTGGCGAAAATGATTATTTTATAAATAATACCAAGGTTAGAAAAAAAGATATAACGGATCTATTTTTAGATAGTGGATCATCTTCTAATTCTTTTTCAATAATATCTCAAGGTAAGATAATGGAAATTTTAAAAGGAAAATCTAGTGATCGAAGAGCTATTATTGAAGAGGCATCAGGAGTATTAAAATATAAAAAACGTAAAGAAGATACGATGAAAAAACTTGATAATAGTAATGACAATCTTGAAAAGGTCAATTTAGTAATTGGAGAATTAGAAGCTAATCTAGAACCATTACGTATTCAATCAGAAGCAGCAACAAAGTTTTTAGAAAAAAAAGAAGAACTTGAGGGAATTGAAATTGCGTTACTTGCAAGTGATATTAAAAAGATTAATGAAGAATATGTTGATAAACAAGAACGCTTAAAAACTTTAAATGAAGAATTAATCGATATGAATAGTAATCAAAGTATCGATAGTACTAAATTAGAAAATTTAAAGAATAAATCTATTAAGATGGACGAAGATATATCTAAGACTAGTGAAAAGATTATTGAGCTAAGCGAAAAGTTATCTAATTTAGAGACCAGAAAACAAGTTATCTCCGAGAGAAAAAAATATGAAGTTGAAGATCAAAAGTTAGAAAATAATATTCTCTTATTGAAGGAAAATGAAGTTAATATTAAAAAGAGTATATCTGTTTTAGATCAAGAGATTAAGACAATAGATAAGAACCTTGAAGAAGAGAAAAATAAGTTTACTTCACTATCTGATGAATATCGTGTTGAAACAGCTAAGAAGAATACCTTAGCAGCTGAACTTACAAATAAAAATCGCGAAGAAGGTATCATAAAAAACAAGATAGATTTAATTAATGAAACCATCGAAAATGATTCTAAATTACCTTATGCAGTAAAGAATGTTTTAAATAATCCAAGACTTAAAGGAATTCATGATGTTTTATGTAAGGTTATCGATACTGAAGAAAAATACGTAACCAGTTTAGAGATTGCTTTAGGTGCTAATGCTAATGTAATCATAGTAGATGATGAGAAAGCTGGTAGTGAAGCTATTAGTTATTTAAAAGAGAATCGTTTAGGGAGAGCAACCTTCTTTCCGATAAGTGTTATCAAGGAAAGACATGTTGATGAAGATACCTTAAAGAAGTGTAAAGAGACAGTTGGTTTTATCGATGTTGCTAGTAATTTAGTAACATATAATCCTTTATATAAAGGAATTATTGAAAATCAATTGGGAAATACTTTGATCGTAAATAATATTGATACGATGAATAATTTAGGTAAAAAGATAAATTATCGTTATCGTATAATTACTCTTGATGGTGAGCTTTTACATACTGGTGGAGCGATGAGTGGTGGAGTTAATAAAGCTAGTAATGGAGTAATGAATTCTAAATTTGAATTAGAAAAACTTACTAAGGAATTAAATACATTGGTTAATGAAATAAAATTGATTGAAGAACATTCAAATTCAATCGATCAAGAATTGAAAATTCTTGAAGGAAATATTTTTGACAAGCGTGGTCTTATCTCTAGTATTGAGGAGAAAAAACGCCAAAAAATGCTTGAACGTGATGATTCTAATAAGCGTTTGGAAAATGTTCAAAACGAGATTAAAGGAACAGGGAATATCCTAAATAATGAAACTGATAAAGAATTAGATAGTGTTTTAAAAGAATATTTGGAAGTATCAACTAGCAAAGAATTGTTTACAGCTCAACTTAATGACTTGAAATCTTCTAAGAATGATTTGAATATTGAAATAAATGAATTAGAACTTCAAAATAGAAAACAAAATAGTGAATATAACAAGAAACATAATGAAATTAAAGATATTGAGATAAGTATTGGAAAGATGGATGTTAAATTAGATAATCTTCTTAACAGATTGAGTGAAGAATATCAAATGACTTATGATAAGGCTGCTTCAAGCTATACTTTAGAATTAGAGGAAAGTATTGCTAGAAGTAAAGTAAACCAATTAAAAAGAGATATTCGTGATTTAGGAGATGTCAATGTAGGAAGTATAGCTGAATATGAAAGAGTTAATACAAGATATACTTATTTAACCGACCAAAAGAGCGATTTAGAAAATGCTATTAGTAATTTATTAGAAATTATTGCCGATTTAGATGAGACAATGAAGACAAGATTTGCAGAAACTTTTGAAGCGGTAAATAATGAATTTGGAAGAGTGTTCAAACAATTATTTAAGGGCGGAACTGGCAAATTGATTCTTACTGATCCTAATGATATGTTGACTACAGGGGTAGATATATCAGCAGAACCTCCTGGAAAGTCACTTAAGACGATAAATACCTTGTCTGGTGGAGAGATGACATTAACAGCAATTGCTTTATTATTCAGTATTTTGAATATAAGAACTGTGCCTTTCTGTATATTAGATGAGGTTGAAGCTGCCCTTGATGAAGCAAATGTTGATCAATTTGGAAATTATATAAAGGAATATGAAAATAATTCACAATTTATAGTTATTACTCATAAGAAAAGGACTATGGAATATGCTAACACTCTATATGGTATAACAATGCAAGAAAGCGGAGTTTCAAAATTGGTTAGTGTTAGATTAGAAAATGTCGATTAATTGTAAAAAAATATATACAAAATAAAAATATAATGGTAAAATTAAATATATAGTAGGAAACTATGGTTTTTATTTTCTTGCACTAATTTAGAAATTGTGGTATATTAGAGTGCAAAAAAAGGGCTGTAGGTCTAAAAGTGTGGAGGAATAAATATGAATAATCAAGGTTATATCGATACTAAAATGCAAGATTTATCGAGTGCTTTTAATGAATTTCGTGAATCTATACATTCAATTAGTAATGGGTATTGGGCTTTAAGTACAGTAGAAGGATTGGAGAATTTTAAGAATACAGAGAATACTACTAATTTTGTTACTAGTGCTAGAAGCGAAATTGATGAAAAAACAAAAGAATTACAAGAGTTAGGTAGAAGATTAACTCAACAATTATCAGAAGAGGAGATTGCTGATATTGAATATCAACAAGAACGTTTGACTGCTCAAATACGTGATTTAGATGAACGTATCAAGATGAGTGAAAATTTTGTTGAGGAATCTACTCAAAATCTTGACAATAAGTTTATTGAATATCGTGGTCAATTAAGAGAAACTATAAATAGATTCGGAAGAATGTTAGGAGTTAATCCAAATGCTAGTACTTTGGAAAGCTCTTATATAACTAAATTTAAGAACTATTTAAATACTCGTCTTACTCTAATTCAATTTGAGATTGAAGATTATAGAGAAAAAATGTATGCTGCTAATAGTAGAGAGGAAAGAGAAGGGTATCGTACAACTCTTCAAGCTTTAGTTAGCGAACAAAAGAGAATTTCAGGAATATTTGAAAATATTGATAAATTATGGTCAGTATACGAATCTTTACATAGAAGATATGTTAGAGGAAATCAAAATATCGACGTTAATAATTTATTAAGTTTTTCAGATCAATTTGAGGATTTAGCTATATATTTCAATAAAGATGCTGAATACGATAAGATTCAAATTGATTTCGTTAGAAGAAATGATGGTTCTTATGCCGTAGAAATGAGATGCGGAAATATTATAGTAGAACCAAATCCAGTAGTAGATGCTAGTGAAAATATAAAAGAGAGAACAGAAAGATTACTTGATAATTTTGCTAACTATTTATGTACAAAGACTAATAAAAATTTAAGTGATTATGTTTTAAGTAATGTAGTTGTAAAAGAAAATGGTAAAAAATTAGCAAATGTTGCATATCATAATGTTTCTGGAGCTGCTGAAAACATAAGAAATCAAGAAAGTATTGAAAATTTAAATGAAGATATTAAGGTAGTAACTGATGAACCAAAAGTTGAACCAACACCTGCACCAGCAGTAACTGATGAACCAAAGGTTGAACCAGCCCCAGCACCAGCAGTAACTGATGAACCAAAAGTTGAACCAACACCTGCACCAGCAGTAACTGATGAACCAAAGGTTGAACCAGTACCTGCACCAGTAGGAACTGAAGAACCAAAAGCAGAACCAGTACCTGCACCGGTAGGAACTGAAG
>CAMXBB010000101.1 GCA_947179265.1 uncultured Bacillota bacterium | reverse complement strand
GATAAATTGAAGTAATCCAGATGCTAAGATAAATTTATAAGCACCACCATGCCATATACCTATTGCAAGCCATAATATAAATAAAGCCAAATAGGTGGTTATTACTTTACCCTTTTTACCAAATATATTTTTCAATGTCTTATTTAGATGTTGAAAAATACTAGACTTCAATAAAGGATAGAAAAGATAATTCTTTAACCACTCACCTAAGGTAATATGCCATACTCTCCAAAACTCCGTAATAGTTTGGGAAGAAAATGGATTCTTAAAGTTTTCTGGTAAATGAATATCAAACATCAAAGATACTCCAATGATAATATCTATAGAACCAGAAAAATTCGTATATAACTCAAAACTATAGAGTAATATTGCTAACAAAGTGAATATCCCAATGAAATCACTTAAATTACCATATACCTCACTTATAAAAATATTAAGTCTTGTTGATATAACTAATACTTTAAATAATCCCCAAAGCATTCTGATAATGCCATTTATAATATTATCTATTTTGAACTGATGTTTATCTAAATTATCAACATAGTCATCATATTTTATGAAAGGTCCACTTGTTAGAATTGGATAATAAATCATAAAGGATGCTAACTTTAAAATATTTTTCTCCTCTTTATGAGTTCCCCAATACACACCAATTATATAAGAAATCATAATAAGTGAGTAATATGATAACCCTAATGGTGATATTATGTCCACATTAGCTATATTTTTAGGTACAAATAGATTAATCGTATTGATGAATAGATTAGAATATTTAAGTATTCCTAATTCTAAAAGAATAATAGCTACTCCACTATAAGCAACTAATCTTTTATTACTCACTTTACTCATCAATATTCCTGCTATATAACTGGTTAAGAATATAATACTTACACATATAACATTATGTAAGCTTAATGCATTATAAAACAAAAATATCAAACTAAAAATAAGCAACGAAATATAGCTATATTTTTTAGGAATTACATAGTACATAAATACTGATATAAATACAAATATAAAAAATATTAAATTAGTAAGTCCCATAACTATTCCTCAACTAGCTCTATTAAACCTAAATCCCACATAAGAAATGCCACTCTTTTATTATCAAAAAGAATAGCTTCCTTAGTATCACTTACCAAAGTTGCTCCATCACTGATTAAACTTTTAATAGTAGAATCAATATCTTCTACACTATAACAAGTATGGTAAAGATATCTTCTTTTCTTTACGATATTTTCAACGATATTGCCACTGATAAGTTCGATATTAGTACCATCATCTAAAGTAACCATACATAGACTTCCATCTTGTAATTCATCGTAAACGATATCAGTTATGTTTTTGAGATTAAAATACTTATTTATTTTTTCTATTAAAGAAGGAATATCATCTGTTGCAATACCAATATGATGAAACTTCATTATGCACCTATTCTTGAAGTAATGATATCAACCATTTCCCCAACATTTTTCATTGATGTTACTTCATTCATATTAAATTTGATATTGAATTCTTGTTCTATTGCTACTATTAGATTGATATGCTCTAAACTATCCCAATCTTCGATATCATTTGCTGTAGTATTATCATTAATCTTGATACTCTCATCATCAAATAGATCGATAAATACTCCATTCAATCTTTCCATTACTTCTTCTCTACTCATTATTAATTCACCTCTATAATATTATTTTGTTTTTCGTAAACACTTACATTTAATTCATATTTTTTATGGGTATCATCTTCTTCGATTAAAGTAAACTTCATCTCTTCATAGAAGTTTTCTACCATCTTATTTTTAGCTGTTGGATAATAATAACCATAGATTTTTTCAATGCCTTTACTCATGGCAATATTAACTAATTCATCCAACATTGCCTGCTCCATATTTCTCTTTAATACTCGACATGACATAAGCCATAGATCAATATGAAGATTACTTCCATCGACTTTACCAATTACTACGGATATCAATCCATTATCACCAAAGATATCGGATAATTTACCATAAATCTTGATATATTCATCACTTTTACTTATTTCTTCTATCTCATTTAATGTATATCTTCTAGTCGTTAAATTGAACTGATTACTCTTTCCAATTAATTGAGTAATTCGATCTAAGTAGATATCCTTAAATTCTGATATTTCAGCATGCATCTTAAGTTCTCTTAAGTAATCCTCATAATTACTTGATTCATTCATTAAACTCTTACGTTCAGCATTGCTCTTATAAATATCCTTTTTGTTTAAATCTTCTTGTGATAAAGATATAACTTCAAAGTATCCATTACGATCAAGAATTCTTATATAATCTTCAGGATTTTTAATATCAGGAACAGCAATCCCATTAATCGAATCACTAACAATCTTTCTTTCAGCAGGATTGTCATCAACGAATACAAAAGAATCAGCTCCTAAATCTAAAGTATCAGCGATTATTCTTATATTGTCACTCTTAGGATTCCAATTAGCTTTGATAATTGTAAAATCATCAGGCCTCAACACACTTGATGGATGATTTAAACCAGCTAAAGCATTTTCCTCTTCATTTTTAGAACTAACCATCAAGATATTTCCAATAGTACTTTGCTCGAGTAAATATTTTTGAAAGGCATAGAAAACTTCACCATCAGGAGTTTCACTACCAATCTTGATACCTTCAATTCCATCATCGCCAATAACTCCACCCCATAAGGTATTATCCATATCTAAGACTAAGCCTTTTTTATTTTTTCCATATAATGCCTTAATGATATGTGATAGATTATAAGATAAATATGGTATTGCTCTCATATCCATGGCATATTTATACATATGATAGAAAGCTTCATTAAACCAATTATCTAATCCAAAACATGATGAAACATAATTTATATCATTGATATAAAAATTTTTATTTTCATTTGCATAATTAACCAATAAACTATTCAATCTATTAATAAAATTAATCTTACCATGAATATCAATAACTTCTCTATTTCCAAGTAAACGATAGCTAGGATGTTCAAAATTATTTTGAATGATAATAGCATTATACTTTTTTAATCCATTCCATACTTCATAAAAGCAATTTATTTCACTATTTAGTTTAACATTTATTTCTTCTTCAGTATCAGTTATATTTGGGAATGCTCTAATGTTTCTTACTGTGGTATGAACATAGATAATATCTGGATTGAATCTTGTTAATTCTTCATTTGCAAATACAGCATCTTCATAAAACTTATTATATTCTGATTCATAAAACTCCGCTTTAATACCATAATTTAATAGAAATATCTCTAGCATATTTTTGACATCACTAGTCGTTGATCCGCCTAATATTGCTATTCTCTTTTCAACACTAAAGTTATTATTCAATAACTCTTTTTTAATATGTCTTTTATTTTTTAATATATAATCAATATCTAAAGGATACTCTAACTCTTTCATTTCTTTTTAACCTCACTAATTTATTCTGCTTTAGGATAAAGAGACCTATCCCAATCTCGATGTTCCATCCTTGAACTATTAAATTTTTCATCATCAGTATCTGGACCTGTAGTATGTCTTCCTGGAGTAGCATCATAGTGTCTCCAAACACCATTTTGATATACTAAGTTCCAATAATGAGTTTTATCGATAGTATGAATTAACATATTTTTAATACCCGCTTCGTCTAAAGCTCTTTTTAAAAATAGTGCATGAACATAGCAATTACCAGTATTATTTGTAAGCATGTAATATACCGAATCTGGTTTTCCCCAAGAACTATTATATCCAGTATTCTTTCTAATATAATTTACCATATCGAGCACACTCATACCCTTAAGATTTTTATTATAATATTTTCGAAATTCAGCATCGATATCAGCTTGTGTAGGATTAACAACTATCTTACGATTTTTTGTTGTTTTGTTTCCTGCTTTATCTGTTGATATGTATTTAGCATAATAAGTTCCTGCAATATCTAATTTTACTTTACTAGTATCAATAGAAAAATCACATTCGCCATCTACAGCATCAATAGCACTTACACCTTTTTTATAGTCAACACTAGCATTTCTTACAATATTGATATCAGATAATCCTTTAAATACTGGTCCACGATCGTCCTTTTTTATCGTAAGTTTTGCCGTCTTCTCTGTTTTATTACCATAGGCATCAGTTGCTACTATTTTTAATTCTTGTGTTCCAACACGTTCATAATCTAAATCATTAAGATAAGTTAATTCAACCTTTTTGGAATTATCATTAACACTCTTAACAAATGATTTATTAGTTACACTCTTATCTCCTTGATAGACCGTAATATCTCTAACATTTAATTCTGGAGGCAAAGTATCCTTAATAATTACCTTAGAGGTATAAGTTTTATTTTCATAAGGAATATCTAAGGTATATTCTCCCTCTTTATCAACATCAATTTCTTTTAGCTCTTTTTCATCAATTAAATTAGTATCTTTCTTAGGATTTACTAAAATCTCACTTATAAGTAAAGGAGTACCTAGTTCATGATGAACCTCTTCATATATAAAAGATATATTTAATAAACAAGCCTTGCTAGTTTCATTACCATACTTATCTTTTACTATTACATTGATTTTATGTTCACCATATGATAATTCTTTGATATTGGTATCTGTAGTTATTTCATATTTAGAAACGTCTTCTACACTTTCAACAAAATCATTTAAATCAATTTTATAATCACTGGTCTTGGTAATATCTTTAAATTTTACTTTAGGAGCTGTTGTATCAATAATATTTAGATGTACTATTTCTGATTTTTCTCCAAAACTAAATTCAATATCATATTCACCTGTTTTATTTAAATCTATCTTTTCAATATCTGTTAAACATTTACTTCTCTTTAAATAGAACTTATTAACAATAAATAGATTTAAATCCAAGTCTTTACTACCAGCTTCAATCGTTACATCTTTAAACTTGGGTTGATAAATAAATATTAAAGCTACTACACTAACAACTACTGAAACAAGTATACACCCAACTAAATCCCATCTTCTTTTCATGTTAATCATCTACTTTACTATTAATACATATTCAATACCAGTAACAACATCATTATCAATTGTAATCTCTAAATTAGCATTATCATATTTATATACAAAAATACGTTCATTCTCTTTTGTATAATCTTTACCATAGATACTTTCCATTTTCTCTACATCATCAGCAATCGCTAATCCTTCGTCTGTCTTAATAGAATCATTCAAAAAATATATAGAATAAATGATTTCTGAATCATCATTTTTATTTGCTGTTATTTCAACATCCTCATATGTATATACGTCATCTTCACCATCAAATGCACAACTAGGAATTCTAGATACTTTAGGTTCAGCATCAATATCTTTACTATTAAATGCTTTTCCTAAAACTAAATTAACCCCTTTATAATTATACTTTAATATTTTTTCTTGCTTTTCTTGTGTATCGTTTTCTGTTTTATTGTTCATATTCAAATCGCCATCAACATTATTTAATAAAACAAAAACTACAACACACAAAACAGCAATAATTCCAATTATAATAATTCCCTTTTTCATTATCATCACCACTCAATGATATTATATAT
>CAMXBB010000100.1 GCA_947179265.1 uncultured Bacillota bacterium | reverse complement strand
TGGTAATATTACTATAGGAGAGGTTTGTCTTTTTCTAGAAAGTAGTGATACCTAACATGAAATTGAATAAAAGAAATAAATTAGTAATACCAATACTTCTATTGTCTTTGCTATTTATAAGTATCGGATATTCGTATCTTCAAACTACTTTAAGTATAGATGGTAATGTAGCATTTAATATATGCATGAAGAATACACATAAGGTAACAATACTTGGGCAAACTATGACTTACTACGATGATGATAAGTGTAGTGAATTTGTAAGTTATACAGATGGAGTTAAGTTTAGTATGGCTCCATCAGATAAAAATGGTAAAGGGCTTTACCTTAGAACAGAAACTGCAAATGATTCTTACCCAATATATTATTATCGTGGTGGAGATGATTTAGATGGTGATGGAGTAGAAGATACCCTTAAAAATCATGTATTATTTGGAGGATTTTGTTGGAAGATTGTAAGAACAACAGAATTAGGTGGAACAAAACTGATCTATGATGGTGTACCTAATTCAAGTAATGAATGTCATAATACGGGAACAGCTTCTCAATTAAGTACTAAGTCAGCATATAATACAAATAATAAAACACTAGCAGATGTGGGATATATGTATGGAACGAGGTATACATATACATCATGGGCTGATACGCCATATGTATATGGAAGTGATGTAACATATAATGGAGAGACATATACTTTAACAAATGCAACAGTATCAGATACAATAGCAAATATTAAAACAAAACATTATACATGTAAGTTAACAACTAATGGAACTTGTAGTACGATATATTATGTTTATTCATTCAATTATGAAAAAGCATATGCAATAGCATTAACTAATGGAGAGAAGTTAGAAGACATCATAAGCAAATCGTTTGCCAATGAAAATGATTCAACAATAAAGTCAACAATCGATACATGGTTTGAAGATAATCTATTAAGTCAAGAAAGTAAACTAGAAGATGCAGTATGGTGTAATGATCGTAGTATTGCTACTGGAGGATATATTAAAGATTTTGATTTGACAACTTTGTATACTGATAGCAAAATAGTAAACTATCTTGGACATACATTTTTTGGCGGACATAAAACAAGACATCTTTATAATCCGCCATTTTCTGCCTGGCCATTACCATCATTGAAAGATGATGTGGCATGTTCTAATAAATCAGATAGATTAACTTTGATTACAGGACCAAATTCGAATGGTGTAAAAGTATTAAAATATCCAGTAGGTTTATTAACGATTGATGAAGTAACAATAGCTGGTAATGGAATTTATAATTATTCTAGTGCTTCTTCTTATTTGGCTACTCAAGAAGATTATTTTCTTATGTCTCCTTCTAGTGTTGATGAGGATGCGGCATGTTGTTTTTCTATGTCAAATGCGGGAAGTACTGTTGGATATCCTCGCATATCTAGTCCATCTGGTGTCCGACCATCTATCGTTCTAAAAAAAGATATAGTAGCAGCTAGCGGAGATGGTTCATCAGAACATCCATACGTAGTTGAATAATTAATAGAGTTGATTAAAAAAGGATTAATTATTTAATCCTTTTTTGTATAAAATAAATTATTAGTGTGAAAAATATAATAGGGTGAATATTCATGAAAAAGATATACTTATTATTAATTACGCTATTATTTTTAGTAATCGGATATGCATCAATAAATACGATTTTAAATATAACAGGAATTTTAAAACTTAGTTCATCTGAATTTACGGTAAGAATAAAGAATACCATAATGAATAATAATGATATAAGTGGTATAGCTATAAATGAAGCAGGTAATGAATTTAAAGTTACTTTAAATGATACCAATATAATCAGTTATGATATTGTAAATGAGAGTAGAGAGTATGATGCTCTTGTTTATTTTTCATGTAATTCTATTAAAGCACCAGATACTTCTATCGATTGGTATTTGTCAGATAATTATATAAAAGCCAATGGAACTTCTAGGGGGCAAGTTGGATTATACTTTAGTAATGAAGAAATATATGATCAGATAAGACAGATTAATGCCAGAATCAATGAATTGATGTTTCAATATGAACAGGAAACTAGTACGGAATATGATCGTGAATCGATTATGTATGAGGTTAATGATTTAAATAGAGAAAAAGAAAGACTTTACAAGATGATAATCGAAGAAGATACTTTGACTTGTAAAATGGAACTTAAAGCAATTGAGAAGACCAAAGTAGATCTTGCAGATAATGTAATGGATGATGTAAAATTTGTTACAGCGACTGAAAATGATAAAGATGTTTCAAAATATATAAGTGATGATGGTAAATATATTGATTTTTCATCTACTAAAGATACTCAGATATTCTTTGATGTAACTAATACTAATGAAACCTATGCATCGTCAGTTTATGTTAGATGTACATCAACCTCATCTCCGAACTCACATCTTTATTTTGGTATGGATAATGATTATGCTAAACCGGGTGAGACAGTAAGTGGAGATATCTTACTTGAATTAAACCAAGATGAGATAAGAAGCATTTTAGCAGATATAGATGCTCGAAAAGAGGAATTACAATATCATTATGAGTTTATAGAAAATGATTGGGATAAGGAAGCTATACAGCAAGAATTAGGTCAATTAGAAGAAGAAAGAAGAAGGATAGAATCACTTTATGTAGAAAGCGATAGTGTAAGTTGTGAACTGATTGTTGAGCATATCGAATTAATTCCTGAAAGTGATGAAGATAAAGTTAGTATTGAATTTGCCAATATAAAAAAGAATGATGAGTCATTACCAAATGGTGTATTAAGTGATGATAAAAAGAAAATAACAATAGAGGTTGAAGACTATAATAAAATATTCTTCGAACTCATTAATAAAACACCAACTCACGATACTCAAATAAATCTTTATTGTGAAAGTAAGAATGAAGAGACAGTGACATTTTATTACTTGACTAATAGCTATATTAAATCTAAAGGTTCAAGTGAAGGAGTTGTTCAAGTTCAATTGAATAATAGATTTATCTTACAAGATATTGAAAGCCTGGATAGTGAAGAGACATTCCTTTTAAATATACTAGAAAAATATCAGATATCTGATGAATATAAGGAATACATAGTTGGAAGACTTGCAGATATTGCATCTCAAAGAGAAGAGCTCTATAAAAGAATGGTTGATAAGGATATTATAACGTGTGAAGCATCAGTAATAAATTATGAATAATAAGTAAATATTGATGTAAATAAAGTGATAATATGATTACCAAATATTAAATAATACTATATACTTATAACTAGTATAGGAGTAGTGTAGTATGAATGATGAAGTAAATAGTAACCAAAAGACAGAAATGAGTTTATTGAAAGCTAATGTAGGTACTTTTATACGTGTTGTTTTAATTGGTATTTTATTCTCAATTCTTTCTTTTATTGCTTTTGTAATAATAATGAGTCTTTTAGGAATTGTTGAGGACAAATATGTTTATGATGTGTTGATGCATTCTAAATCATATTGTGTATTTTTAGGTTTTGCCATAATAATCCAAGTGTTAGTGTTATTTGGTGTAATGTACTTTGCAGTAAAAGATCAATTTAGAAAAAAATATTTAAGTGAAGAGAATTTTAAAAGATATAAGACAAGTACTTTAACTTTGATTATAGTTGAAGTTGTACTTGAACTCCTAAGTCATTATAATACTTTAAAACCATATTTAGATGTTTTTAAAGAACACCAATCAAGTGAAGTTTCAACAACAATATTTAGTATTTTATTTGTAGCATATTTTATTGTTATTCCAATCGCAAGTTATTTTATATATAAATATGTTATAAAGTTAGCAGCAGAAAAAAATAGTATTAGATAATTGAGAGTATTGAAGTTATTCAATGCTTTTTTATTGGATATTGTTATTTCTAATATTTTTTTATATAATTAATTAACAAAGAGGTGTTATTTATGACAAATAAAGAATTAGCAGAATTAATGTATCCTGATGTTACAAAAACAATTGCTGATTATGAAGCAATGTATCCTGAAAGAGATTTACCAGAAGGTGCTGTTGTATCAAGATTTGCTCCAAGTCCAACTGGATTTGTTCACATGGGTTCATTAATGTCATCATTCGTTGAAAGATTTGTACCTAAAACAACGGGTGGAGTATTTTATTTAAGAATTGAAGATACAGATCAAAAAAGAGAAGTTGAGAATGGCATTAAAGGAATCATAGAAGATTTGGATAACTTTGGTATTACTCGTGATGAAGGAGTAGTAAGTGAGACAGAAGATAGTGGAGCTTATGGTCCTTACATTCAATCTAAACGTACAGAGATATATCATACATTTGCTAAGTGGATGGTTGAAAATGATTATGCTTATCCATGTTTTTGTTCTGCTGAAGAATTAGATGAGATGCGTAAACGTCAAGAAGCTAAAAAAGGAAGAATCGGTTATTATGGTGGATGGGCTAAATGTCGTGATTTAACTAATGAAGAAAGAGCAGAGAGAATAAAAAATGGTGAATCATGGACATTAAGAATTAAATCTCGTGGTAATGAAACAAGAAAATGTATTGTTAATGATTTAGTTAGAGGTAAGATTGAATTTCCAGAAAATGATATTGATCATGTATTGATAAAAGAAAATGGAATCCCAGTATATCATTTTGCTCATTTAGTTGATGATCACTTAATGCGTACAACACATGTATTACGTGGAGAAGAATGGTTGCCTTCAACTCCATTACATACAGAGTTATTTAAGATGTTTGGATTTACTCAACCTAAGTATGGACATTTAGGTTTACTTATGAAGATTGATGAAGAAGGAACTAGAAGAAAATTATCTAAGCGTAAAGATCCTGAAGCAGCAGTAAGTTTCTATCATGAAAAGGGAATACCTCTAATGGCTGTTTATAAGTATTTACTAACTATTGCAAACTCTAACTTTGAAGCATGGTTAGATGCTAATCCAGATGCTTCTATATATGACTTTAAATTTGATTTTAAAAAGATGAGTGCTAGTGGATCATTATTCGATGTTGAAAAGATGTTTAATATTGCAAAAAATCATATATCTCGTATGAAAGCAAGTGATGTATATGATGAGGTATTAAAATACTATAATGAATTTAATCCAGACTTTGCTAAACTAATAAGTGATAAAAAGGATTATACTATTAGTATTTTAAATATCGAAAGAGAACAAAAGAAGCCAAGAAAGGATTATGCTTGTTGGAGTGATGTTTTACCTCAAATTTGGTATATGTATGATGAATTATATAATCCAGAAAACTATGAATGGATGAATATCACTGATAAGCAAGAAATCAAGAATATCGTAACAACTTATATTGATAAATACTATGATGAAAATGATGATAAAGATACTTGGTTTAATAAGATTAAAGAATTAACAGATGAATTAGGTTATTGTTCTGATATGAAAAAATATAAAGAAAATCCTGATGCTTATAAAGGTAATGTTGCAGATGTATCAACTGCAATAAGAGTTGCTATTACAAGTAAAAGCCAAACTCCAGATCTTTATGAAATATTAAAATTATTAGGTAAAGATAGAATTAGAAATCGTATCAATAATTTATAAAAAGCTCTATGAGCTTTTTGGTACTATAAAAGTGTAATAATTAATTACAGAAATGTGATTGAATATTA
>CAMXBB010000099.1 GCA_947179265.1 uncultured Bacillota bacterium | reverse complement strand
GTGTAAGTATTATGGCTGCTATTAGTTTTATTGTATTTTATAGATTGATAATAGTATTACAAGATTATGAAAGAAAAGATGATGTTCCAAAGAGTTTATTTGGTTATAATTTATTAAATGGGTATATGTCTCTTTATCTAGTAGAAGCTAATATAATAGCAAGTGGGTATACGATTATAAATGTAGTACTAAGACTTTTTAAAATAAATATGTTAGTGTTAAATATTGATATTATAAGTTCTAATGATTTAAATACTCTTTTGATAATGGGTGTGTCATATATATTATTGATGATACTATCTTTCATAATTGAGTATGTCTTTGGAAATATGTTATTAAAAGAATATAAGGACGTGAGATAGATGGATGATCGTACTAAAGTTGTTAAAGTAGTTACTACTGTTCCAAATGGAGTGCGTACTGTGCCAATAAACTCGCAAAATGCAAGCAATAATGGGCAAAATATGATGACTAATCAAGTAAATAGTGGAAATAATGTTATTTATGCACAACCAGTACAGAATAATGAGATTGTAATGACGCCTATTAATTTGAATCCACAAGAGGAAGATATAAATCAAAATCCTATGCCATTAGCTAATAATATGCAAAATGGTGAATATACGCAAAATGATGTTGATATGGTTAATAATGTTAATGATTTGGTAAAAGTTGTTGATGTGAAATATTCTATGAAGACGGTTTTGATAATGGTTGCTGTAATAGTAGTATTAGTTATCATTTTTTTAGTATTTGAATTACCAATGTTAATGGAGTTGTAATTATGGAAAATAAAAGAATTATTGTTATTATTTCATCTTGTGCTGTATTAGTAGTTGCGTTATTATTGTTAGTATTTATTAATATAAAGCCTAAAGAGGATCAAAGGGTTGAACCTGATGTTTCTACGACAACAGCCACACAACCTGATAAAACGTTCAGAGGTTATAAGACTCAAGATTTAAATGACGATGATAATATATCATTAGATATTGAAAAGTATTATGAGTTTGTCTTTTCATCAACAGATTCTAATGATATAAACAATGAATATAGAGGGAAAGTATATAATTATACGATTAGTTTAGAAGATGGAGAATTGATATTTAGAGAATCTATTGAAAAGGATAGCTTAAATGGATATCAAGAGACGGGGATGACTTATCAATTTAGAGTAGATAGTAAAATATCTTCCTTTATAGTTGCTAGAAGTAATGAACCATATAAATATGCTATTATTGTCTTAGATGAACAGAATAATATCTATGTATATGAAAATGATGAAAAAGAGAAAATGATTACTAAGATAATTTCTAATATAAAAAAGATCAAGACGATATCTTCTGTTAAGAGAGTAGGATATTATAATTATAGTAATATTCCTGGTATGAAAAATTATGGTTATGAAATTATATATGAAGATAAGGATAATAATATTCGTTATATAACCGATAAGAATCCATTATTTTATGATAATTCTTATTATAGATATTTAGGTATTGACAGTGGAAGTGAACATGTTTATGTCTTGAAAGATGGAAAGATGCGTTTTTCTTCCAAAGAACAAACATTAAATGATGGAAATAATCATATATCTTATAGGGGATCATTTTATACATATGATGATCAAGAATCTGTTGAAGATTTATATATCATTGGTAAAGATCGTCATCTATATGTGATTTCCGATTTAAGTCCAGCATCATTACCTATACTTAATAAAGTTAGTGTTGAAAAGATTAAAAGAATTGGTACTCAAGTAATGCGTGATGATAATAATTTTGCAACATCATATCAAAGGATTTTGGTTGAATTTGAAGATGGAGAATTATTTAAGTTAGATAAGATTTTGGACTTTGAACTATTGGGATAATTTGCATTTTTATAGGTTTTATGCTATAATGTTATCCGTGTGGTGCATTATGCTAGTCATTATACTATTTGAAGGTGGGCCTAAAAATCTACCAATTGTACAAATGACACTTTGCGTATCTGCTTCATCGGCCCAAGTTGGGGTGGATATGTAATTTAAGATTTAAGGATAAGTTGTAATGGCATACGACTGACGATCCTTGTTTCGAGTCACTTATACAGGATAGTAAAATAACGTACATGATGTGAGTGATTACTAGGAATTAACTGAATATGTTATGAAATAGTAATTGCAAAAGCATATAAGAATAGTCACTATTGTTAGGGAAAACCTCTAGCGTGTAGATATTGTAAGTATTGAAGTGCGGACTAAGTGGTAATCGAGTCGTTAGAATCGGCGACGACTAACTGCTTCATTTAAATCGAAAGGGCTCAAGGGTAACCGAGAGTATGAACGTAGAGAAATTCTACTCGACCAAAGCCGTAAAATTGATTTACAATATACCATACAAAAAATAGTTGAACTTTAATTATGGGGGAAGCCAGGTTAAAGTTTTTTTTGTGCAATAAATTTGTTATAATTAATATGGAGGATGAAGTAATGAAGAAGGGTAGAGCAAACTGGATTTTAACAATTTTTATATTAACATTCATCTTATCGATTATTTTTAGTGCTATTTCTAATGTGATAGCAGCATCTTTTAATGATATTGTACTTGCAATAATTTTAGTATCTGTAATCTGTTTAGGTATTCTTTTTGATGTTATTGGAACTTCTAGTATTACAGCTAAAGAAGCAACATTTCATTCAATGAGTTCTAGAAAAATTAAGGGAGCAAAGGAAGCAATAACGATAGTTAAGAATAGTGATAAGATTTCGAGCATATGTAATGATGTAGTGGGAGATGTTTGCGGAATCATATCTGGAGGTTTAGGTGCAGTACTTGCGATAAGTCTTTCTACTAATACGGGAATTAATAATACGATTATATCAGTAATTATTTCGGCAATAATATCAGCATTCACTGTAGGTGGTAAAGCGATATTTAAGACGATAGCAGTAGATAATTCGGATTCCATTATCTTTGCAGTTGGTAAAGTAAAACATTTCTTTAGAATAAAGTAAAGGGGTTATATGAAAAAGAAAATAATAATGCTTGTTTTAGCTTGTTTATTTATTTTAGATTTTGTTCTTGTTAGTACATCTAAGGTATCTTTTTTTGATGATGCAGTTTATCGTGCTGTTATCTCTTTAAAAAGTGATTTTTTTACAGTATTTTTTAAAGGAATTACTTTTCTTGCTAGTACTGAATTTATCATAATATTAAATATTTTTATCATAATATATATGGTAGTAAAGAAAAAGTTTGGTTTGAGCATAATTGTGATTTCATCACTTTCGAGTTCACTCATAAATAACTTAGTAAAGTTTTTAGTAAAAAGAGATCGTCCGTTAGATATAGCATTAATTAAGGAAACTTTTTATTCGTTTCCATCTGGACATGCGATGATTTCTTTATTGTTTTATGGAAGTATCATTTATTTACTAAATCAGTATAAGCCAAAAAATTATAAGATTTTATCTTTTGTTATTGGAATCTTTATTCTTTTAGTAGGTATATCAAGAATATATTTAGGTGTTCATTTTGCAAGTGATATAATTGGAGGATATTTACTATCAGGAATTATTCTTATTACACTAGCAAGTATTACGAAGAAATATATTAAGGGGTGAAGTATGAAAGCATTAATTACAGGAGCATCATCAGGTATTGGTTATGATATGGCTAAATATTTAGCTAATGAATTAGGTTATGATTTAATACTAGTTGCAAGAAGAAAAGATCGATTAGTCGAGTTAAAAAAAGAACTTAAAACAGAAGTAAAAATAATACCTTTTGATTTAAGAGAATTTGATAATTTAGAACATTTATATAATGAAGTAAAAAATGAAGAAATCGATTTACTTATTAATAATGCTGGGTTTGGCCTATTTGGAGAATTTGATAAGACTGATTATGGTAGAGAAGATGAGATGATCGATGTAAATATCAAAGCTTTGCATTATTTAACGAAAATGTTTTTGTGTGATTTTATGAAAAGAGATAATGGACGTATTTTAAATGTAGCATCATCAGCTGGATTTATGGCGGGACCAAAATTAAGTACTTATTATGCAACTAAGAACTATGTATTAAGGCTTAGTGAAGCGATATATGAAGAATTAAGGAGAAATAAAAGTAATGTTCATATAAGTGTGTTATGTCCAGGTCCAGTTGATACCGAATTCAATAGTGTCGCTCATGGAGTATTCCATACTAAGGCTGCAACATCTGAATATGTGGCTAAATATGCTATTGATAAGACTTTAAAAAATAAACTTATTATTATTCCAACTTTAAAGATGAAGCTGGCAATTTTCTTTTCAAGATTTGTACCAACTAAGTTACTTTTAAGAATTACTTATAGTATCCAAGATAGGAAAACAAGTAAAAAATAAAATGTAAAGTATTCGTAAATACGAATATCCTTTTTTATATCCATAAGTTATATGTGATATAGTTTTAATAGAGGTGTATTTATGAAAAGTGTAGCTATTAAAAGTGCTAAAGAATTAGAAATAAAAGAAATTGAAGAGCCAAAAGCTAACGGTAAAGATGTTGTATTTAAAGTTAAGAGAGCGGGAATATGTGGAAGTGATATCCATAATTATGAAAATGGTGCTCCAGTTGGCTTAGTAATGGGACATGAATTTTCAGGAGAAGTTATTGATCCAGGAGATAGAACTGATTTACATGTAGGAGATCGTATAACTGCTTTACCAATATCTCCATGTGGAAAATGTAGTGCATGCCTTACTGGTAATCCACAATATTGTAATGAAACATGGAATCATGCTTTAGGTCTTTCACTAGATGCTCAAGGAACATATACAAGTATTTCTAAATTTCGTAGTGATATGGTATTTAAATTACCTGCTAATGTTGATAATGATGAAGGTGCTATGGTTGAACCTACTGCAGTTGGATTACATGCTATTCATTTAGCTGACATTAAAGTTGGTGATACAGTATTAGTAGTAGGTGGAGGAATTATTGGTTTAGTTTCTGCAATGTTTGCTAAGATGGAAGGAGCTAGTTTAGTTGTTGTAAGTGAAACTAATCCTTATCGTGGTAAAAAAGCTGTTGAACTAGGAGTTGCTGATTCCTGGTTAGATGCTAAAGACGAAAAGTTCTTAGAGAAAGTCTATGGTATCAGTAATGGCGGTTTTGACAAGGTTATTGAATGTTGTGGAAATTCAGCTGCTGTATCTAGTTCAATTATGTGTACTAAAAATGGTGGTAAGATAGTATTGGTTGGAGTATCAGCTGCTCCAATTACTATACCAGCTGTAGTTGCAGTAATGCATGAAATAACTTTAAAAGGTGCAATAGCTTATACTAAAGAAGAGTTCCAAACATGTATTGATTTAATATCTAATAAAAAGATTGATGTTAAAAAGTTTGTAAGTAAAACAATTGGATTAGATGATGTAAATCAAGCATTTGCAGATCTTTATAGTGGAGAAAGTGAACTAATAAAAGTTTTAATTGATCCAACGAAATAAATATAGGGGGATGCATATGAAAAAAAGGATTATTCTAATGTCTATTATAACAATTGTTGTAATAGGAGTTTTAACGGGAATTTATTTCGTTTTGTCATCAAATAATGATAAAGATAGTCTAGAAGATAAAGTTGTAGATATTAAGGATTTAATAAAGAGAGTATCGATAAAGCTCGAAAGTGACAATAATAATTCTTCTTTTTTAGATGGTGATACT
>CAMXBB010000098.1 GCA_947179265.1 uncultured Bacillota bacterium | reverse complement strand
AATCAATATTTCTTCGTTATAGCTAGTATAATTTTTAGTACTCTCATCTTGAGTATTTAAATCATTTATACTAAAAACAAAGACCATTATAATACATGCAATGATTAAAAAACTCATTAAGAGTTTTATTATCTTTTTCACTATCATCACCAATTATAATTATAAGAAATATTTTTTATTTAAACAAGTATTAGTCTTTAACTCTAAATACTAAAGTTATTATGAAAGCCATAATTATTGCAGTTGTAATACCTAAGGATACACCACTAAGCATGTTTAAGATACCTTCTTCTAATGCTGTTGTATATAAGGTATTACCAAATGAAGTAATTACAACTCTAGCACCTCCACCAACACAGTCAATTATCTTATCATATAGTCCAAAGAAACCAAGTAATGCTCCTATACTTACAAAAAGAGATGTAATGTGTCCACTTGTAAGACGAGTATTATCTTTAATTATTTGTGCTATTAAACATACTGCTCCCGTAAATAAGAATGATTTTATAATCATTATTCCACCTCTATTTCTATAGCATGAGCAATGCTCGGTATTGAATTATGTTGATTTACTAAAGTTGGATTATGTAATGCTCCTGTACCTACTAATAATATTTTCTTATATTTACTACTCTTTAATATCTTATTAAAGAAGACATAAGGAATTACTGAAGGACCACTACCTCCCATATACTTATCTTGATTATTATGATATATAGATGCACCAGCATCCATTAGCTTATCGTCATTTTTTATACCATATTCTTCCTTTAAAATAACTGATAGTAATTCTAATCCTAAAGTTCCCAAATCCCCAGTTAATATAACATCATAATCATCGATTTGTTTACCACTATTATATAGATGGTTATATATCACTTTTGCTGCTGCAGGAGCCATTATTGCTCCCATATTAGCAACATCGGTAACATTATAATCAACTACACTTCCAATAGTAGAAGATACAATTTTTATATTACTAGCTTTATTAGATATTAAAGCTGAAGTTGATGCAGTTATCGTAACAGTTGTATAACATGATTTTAATGAACCATATTCATTAGGAAAACGAAATTGTCTTTCACTAGATAAAATATGCGAACTTGTTAAAATACCAGCTGATTTGATTGCCTTAGATGCAATCATATTAGACCCAATAATCATTGATTCGATAAATGTAGCACATGCGCTATATACTCCTAAAAATGATGTATTAAATTCCTTTAAAGTATTATTCATAATACCTAATTGATTTGATAAATCTCCACCGATTACAACATCAATACTCGCTTTATCTTTGATATTACTAAGTGCTGTTCTTTGCATTTTTCCTTCTGCTTTTTCGGCTGTTTTTTCACCATAGTAATAATCTTTGATATACATATTGGCATTCTTAATCTTACCTTGCTCTTCATCCTTAGATGCAATTGAAAAATAATCATTTAAATAAACATTATTATATTTTACAGTAACCATAAAAGCCTCCTTAACAATACAAGAATAAATGCGGAAATCATTCCATATAGAATTACACTACCAGCTAATTTCATAAAATTAGCTCCTATTCCTGTAATAAGTCCCTCTTCACGATATTCAAGAGCTGAGGCAGTCATCGAATGAGCAAATCCAGTAATTGGAATAATAACTCCCATTCTCAAGAAATCAACAATCGTATCAGCGATACCCATTCCTGTTAAGAGAGAAGCTAAGACAATCCAGAAGATATACATCGTATCAATACCAAATGTTGATACCAAAATTTCCGATGCTGCACCCATAACTCCTCCAGCTATAAAAGCTTTTACTGCATTTTCCATTCTTTTTTCTTTTGGCGTTAATCTTTTTACAATTTCATTATAGTTCACAAAAAAACCTCCATTTATATTATGGAGATTTTTTATTGAATATATTCGAGAATTTTTTGTTTACTTGATGATTCGATTCTTGATACCTTTACTTGAGATAATCCGAGTAGCTTACCTACCTCACCTTGAGTTAAATCAAATAGGTATCGATATTTAATTACTGCAGATGATAATGAGTCTAGTGAATCTAAAGATTCACTTAATAGAATTAAATCATCATTAATACCATTCACACCAACTTGGATATTTTCATATTCATCATCCAAACTCAACATATCTTCAGTTAAAATAACCGCATATTCTAACTCTTTAATGTCTATATCTAAATATGAACTAATATCAGCTAAGCTAACCGACCGCGATAATTTTAAAGAAAGAGTATTACGAGCTTCATTAATAAGTTTGTATAATTTTAAATAATGCTTATTTAACTTTATATCTCTACTTTTAACAGATAATTCATACATCTCTCCAAAAATATATTTATAAGCATAACTATGAAAAGGGACACTGCTATCTCGATAGTTATTATATGCCTTTATTAGTCCCAAACAACCGGCTTGAAATAGATCTTCTTTATCAACATTGTAAAATTTCTTTGCAATACTTCTTACTAAATTAGCGTACTGGAGTATTATCTCATCCATTGACACTTAAGATATCTAAAGCCACTAATTTTGTATTTAGGAGATTATTATTCTTATTTAATATAAGTAATTTGCCCTTATTTGATTTTATCTCTTTCTTAACATTTAATAGCGTCTCTTCACCAACATCATCGATATTTGATACTTCACTAATATTTAATACAATATATTTTATTTTTGTTTTTTCGATTATTGGTTCAATATATTCTAATAGCTTAGGTGAAGTGTTAACATTTAAATCACCTTTTAATCTACAAAATAAAATTCTCTTACGATATTCGATACTTATCTTCAACATAATTTATCACCCAAAACAGTTATAACAAGTATTAATTTTACATTAAATATATTCGACAAGACTCTCCATTATAGGTATTAATTCATGTGTCAAAAGACCTGTATATAGTAGACAAAAGATTCGTTTTGTAGTATAGTAATAAGTACCTGAGAGCTTTATATATACTTATTATTTAAGGAGGAAATATGGAAAAAAATAATGCAGTTACGTCTGTATTTGCTTTAGGTGGCTTAGGCGAAGTTGGTAAAAACATGTATGTTATTGAATACAATAAAGAACTTGTTATTATCGATGCTGGAGTTATGTTTCCTGAAGATGAATTACTTGGTATCGACTATGTAATTCAAGATGTAACTTATTTAAAACAAAATGAAGATAAGATTAAAGCTTTAATAATTACTCATGGTCATGAAGACCATATCGGAGGTATAACATTTTTATTACAAAATGTATCTATACCAGTTATATATGCATCACAAATTGCATCAGACTTAATTAAAAAGAAATTAATAGATAGAAATATGAATTATGAGAACTTGAGTGTATACGATAAAGATACTGTTATAAAATTTAAAAATATTACAGTTGAATTTATCAATACAACACACTCTATTCCCGATTCATATGCTATTGTAGTACATACACCAAATGGCACGATAGTTCATACTGGAGACTTTAAATTCGATTTAACTCCAATCGGCCCAATGGCTAATATTCATAAGATGGCTGCTTTAGGTGAAAAAGGTGTTAAGTTATTACTATCAGAAAGTACTAATGCCCTATCACCTGGATTTTCTGCTAGTGAAGCTATCGTTGATGAAGCTTTAGGTGATGTATTTGCAAAAGCCCAAACCAATAGAATTATTCTTGCAACATTTGCATCTAATATCTATCGTATTAAACATATCGTAGAAACATGTAGAGAGAATAATCGTAAGATAATTACTTTTGGTCGTAGTATGGAAAATGCTAAAGATATCGCTATAAAGAATGGACTTATAAAGGATGCATCAATATTTATTGATACTAATGCCGCTAAAGATTTAAAAAAATCAGAAATATGTATATTATGTACAGGATCTCAGGGAGAACCTTTAGCAGCATTATCGAGAATCGCCAATGGTACTCATAAACAAGTGCAATTGATGCCAGATGATATTATCGTATTCTCATCTAACCCAATACCTGGTAATTCAGCAGGAATAAATCGAATTATCAATAAACTATATCTTAAAGGTGTTAAAGTATTTACAAATTCTGAACTATCAGATATTCATACTTCAGGACATGCTAAAGCTGAAGAATTAAAATGGATGATAAGACTTATTAAACCAGAATATTTAATGCCAATACATGGTGAATATCGAATGCTTAAGAAACATGGAGATTTAGCTAAACAATGTGATATTCCTGAAGATCATATCTTTATCTGTAAAAATGGTGATTCTGTTATTATGGATAATAATGGAATTTCTAGAGGAAAACATATCCATGCTGGAGATGTCTATGTAGATGGTTCTCGTATCGGAGATATCGGTTCAGTAGTAATTAAAGATCGTAAACTTATGAGTAAAGATGGTGTTTTAGTAAGTATATTAAATATTGATGCTAATACGCATTCCCTACTTATTAAACCTAATATAACAACTCGTGGATTTGTACTTGTTAATGAAAATGCTGATCTAATTCATGAAATTGAAAATAAAGTAACTGAAATTGTTAATAGATGTCTTCAAGGAAAATATAATATAATCGATTTAAAGAATCAAATTATACTAGAACTTAATATGTTTATAAATGAAAAAACTGGAAGAAGACCTATGATTTTACCAGTAATTATGGAAGTTAATAAAAAGAATAACTAAAAAACAAACACTTTTGTGTTTGTTTTTAATTGTTATCAATTAGTAAATACTTTCTTACTCTTTCCTCATAATTACCAGAATGAATAATCCTTTCAGCTTCAATCTCACCTAAAGCTATAGCTTCCATCATCTTAGTCTTACTAGTTCTCGTAGCAACTTCAAAATCACTCTCTTTTATTACATAAATAGCATTATCTTTAGCAATCTTCCCTGTTTCTAAACTTTCAAATAATTTATCTAAGATAACATAGCCATTGGGTAATACAAATCCAATATAGCCATTAAATGATTCTACTCCAACCTTTATTTTAAGATAATTGATACTTTGATATAAGGCAATTTTTCTTTGAAAATATTCTTTCAAATCATCATCGTTCTCGTCACTATTACCCAATCTTTGAATATGGGTAAACATTTCTTTTGTATTTTCACTTTCTAAGAAAGTATAATCATATCTTTCAATAGTATCATTTTCTTCTTTTTTTACTTCCTTTTTCTTTCCAAAGATATATTCATAGATATGACTTATTCGTTTATTACCAATAGAATAGTTACTTTCGATAAGATGAGGATTGGCATTCAAGTACTTAAGTAAAAAGATTTGATATTTGCTAACTTTGGCTTTATCATTCCAACGTTCCCATTTCTTTGCTTGTTCAAATATACTATAAGCTACAAAGAAATTTAGTGAATCTGTAGTTATTAATGGATGTTCAACTTTAGAATACTTCTCTTCGTCTTGTAATAAATCAACAAATAAAGCTAATACTTTTTGCATCTTTAATTTAAATAGATTTTTTTCTTTTTTTGTTACTTTAGTTGCTCCAAGTGTACTGGCTTTAAACAAATATTTCATTGATTTACTGCGATTTAGGAATACCTGAATACCACTATTATCCACTTTATGATTTAAATCTTCTAGAACTTGAATTGGATGATTACTAAGTGATATTCCAAATAAGGTTGCTAAATAACCTTTTAAGGTACTTATATTAAATCTTAAACCATTAGTACCACAACTAATATTGATAACGT
>CAMXBB010000097.1 GCA_947179265.1 uncultured Bacillota bacterium | reverse complement strand
CTTATATAATATGACATATTCTTATGAAGAGAATAAGTTAAATGATCTATCTTTTGGATTGTTATTTGGAGGTATTTTAGGTAACTTTGCTGATCGATTATTTTGTGGATTTGTAAGAGATTTTATGGCATTAAAGATATTCTCTTATAATTTTCCAGTTTTTAATATCGCTGATATGGCGATTGTTTTAGGGGTATTTTTATTGATTATCTCGACTATTAAAGGAGAAATTAAAAGTGGAAATAAGAGTAGAAGAAGAAAAAAGGGATCGAATAGATAAATTCTTGCTAGAATACTTAGAAGAGTCTAGAAGTACTATTTCTAAGATGATAGATAGTGAATATATCTTGGTTAATGGTAAAAAAACTAAAGCTAATTATATAGTAAGACCTGATGATATAATAACTATTAAAGAAGGATTTATTGAGCCATTAAATATTGAAGCCGAGGATATACCTTTGAATATAATTTATGAAGATGATGATGTTATAATTGTTAATAAGGAAAGTGGTATGGTAGTGCATCCTGGAAATGGAAATGCTCATAACACTTTGGTTAATGCTTTGATGTTTCATACTAAGAATTTATCTGATATCAACGGAGAAATAAGACCAGGAATAGTTCATAGAATTGATAAGGATACATCTGGTATTATGATAGTTGCTAAGAATAATAAAGCTCACCAAGTACTTGCAGATGCTCTATCAAGGCATGAAATAAAAAGAGAATATATTGCTCTTATAAAGGGAGAATTTTTAAGTGATACTGCGACTATTGATGCTCCAATCGGTAGAGATAAAATAAATCGTAAACGTATGACAGTAACAGGTGAAAATTCAAAAAATGCGATTACTCATTTAAGAGTAATCGAAAGATATAAGGATTATACATTGGTAAGACTATCTTTAGAGACTGGAAGAACTCATCAAATAAGAGTTCACATGAATTATATTGGGTATCCAGTATATAATGATCCTGTTTATACTAATGACTCTTGTACTCCTTTTGGACAATTTTTGCATTCAACAAGTATTACTTTCAGACATCCTATCACCAATGAAGAGATGCATTTTGAATGTGAATTACCAGAATATTTTAAAGACTTTTTAGAAAAACTAGAGAAAAAATAATATTATTTACTAAATATAATAAATGTTATAGAATATGTTAAAGAAGGGAAGTATTATATGAGTAGCTTAAATATAACTAATATGGATGAGATAACTATGCGTTTAGTACATTACTTCGTAACAAAAGAAAATTATCAACCAATTATTGTAAATGGTTTAGACAATGAAATATGGTTAGAGAATACTGATAAGAAATATGAAGTAATTAGAATAAATAGTAATTATATTCATAATAATGAACAATTAGATTTTGACATATTTAAAGCTAAATCAATTGTGAAGCAAATAAAGAAGAAAACTTTTTCATTCAATTGTAATACCTTGAGTATTCTTTTAAATGTTGGAGATAATGTTGAGTTAAAGACTAAGGAAAAGCATATCGATATTTTATCGATTAATGATGTTGAAGAATTAAGTACTCCAACAGATATAACAACACTTTTCCCTGAGTTAAAAAATGACATAATAAGTGCAAAAGATGATATGGACTTCTTTATTAATATAACTAGTGATATCAATAGTAAAACAGAAGAGAAAAATAAGTTATTTGAGCGTACTTTCAGAAAGAAGACGATATTTGTTACTTATGCTTTAATTGTAATAAATATCATTATCTTCTTATTATCGGTTGCTAAATTAATAGATGTTAATGATTTTTCTATGAATCTTTGGTATTTAAAAAATGGTGAGTGGTATCGTTTATTAACAGCAGCATTCTTCCATGCTGATACTATACATCTATTCTGTAATATGTATTCACTTTATGTAATAGGTACACAACTTGAAAATGTATTGGGTAAGATGAAATTCATCGTCGTATATATTATAAGTGCGATAGTTGGATCTTTGATGAGTGGAGTATTGAATGGTATAGGAGTAACCTCAATAGGAGCAAGTGGAGCAATCTTCGGACTTATGGGAGCTATTCTTTACTTTGGATATCATTATCGTTTATATTTGGGTAGTGTTATGACTTCACAAATTATTCCTATAATATTATTAAACTTAATAATTGGCTTTTCTATTCCAAATGTTGATAATTTTGCTCATATTGGTGGACTTATTGGTGGATTATTTGCTGGTATGGCAGTTGGAGTTGAAGGGAAAACAACTAAGAATGATTCAATAAATGGAGCAATTGTCACAAGCTTATTGATTGCTTTTCTAGTGTATGCTTCGTTATTCATAAGATAGTTTCGACTATCTTTTTTTCATACAATAAAAAAATGGATTAAATCCATTTTATAATTTTCTATAAAGACCGATAGCAATACCTAGTATTGTACAATTAGGTAAGATAATTGGTGCAAGTTCATCATTTTCTGGTTGTAATCTTATATGATCACTTTCCTTGTAGAATGTTTTTAAAGTAACTTCATTATCTTCAGTCATAGCTACAACAATGTCTCCGTTACGAGCAACGTTTTGTTTTTTTACAATTACGATATCTTTATCATAGATTCCTACATTAATCATAGAATCTCCAGAACATTTTAGAGTGAATATTGATTCTTTGGCAGGAATTAGACTGGCTGGTAGAGTAAAAAATTCGTTAGGATTCTCAATGGCTTCTATTGGGTTACCACATGATACCTTACCAAGTAGTGGAACAGAAACAACATCTTCTTTTTCCTCTTTGATTTCGAATTCATTATCAACAAGCAATTCAATTGTTCTAAATTTTGAATTTTGTTTTCTAATAAAACCTTTGTTTTCCAATTCCTTTAAATGTGTATGAGCAGTAGCTGGACTTGATAACCCCATACCAGCACATATCTCTCTAACTGAAGGTGGATAGCCATGAGCTACCATATATTTTTTGATAAAAATAAGTGTTTCTTCTTGTTTTTTTGTCAAATCTTTATTCATCTTACGTATCCTCCTATAAAAATAATAGCAAAAAAACTTATGTATGTCAAACAAATGTTTATATTTTGTTAAATGAGCTATTTTTACAACTATCAAATTGACACGAACAATTGTATGTGATAAATTAATATTGTCGAAGGGAGTGATAGATATGTTAAAAGTTGCGACAGAATATAAAGGGGTGATTTTGCTTTTCATAGTACTAGTGGTTGTAGCAAATATGATTACAGGTAGAGTTAAACAACTCGATGCTACAGAAGAAACTACTACTATAGCTTATTATGAAAAATAGTTATTTTTGATTAAATCTTTACTGAAGTACAAAGTAGAGATTTTTTTTTGTTTTTGTGATATAATCTTTTCCGTTAGGAAGTGACTTTTATGAATCTACCAGATATGAAAGAAGCTAAAAGTAGAAATAAAGAAAAGGTTGAATTTATTTATACTAATCCTTTAAAAAGTGATGCTTTTAGTGGTAAAAAATATTTTATTAAAACTTATGGATGTCAAATGAATGTTCATGATTCCGAAGAGATTTCAGGATTACTTGAAAATATTGGTTTTGAAAGAGTAGAAAGTGAATTAGATGCCGATATCATAATCTTAAATACCTGTGCAATAAGAGAAAATGCTCATGATAAGGTATTTGGTTTTCTTGGAAGATGTAAACATTTAAAGAAAGATAAACCAGATTTGAAACTAATATTATGTGGGTGTATGGCTCAAGAAAAACACGTTGTTGATGAAATAATGGCTAAACATAAATATATTGATTTAGTATTTGGAACCCATAATATTCATGAATTTCCAAATTATCTTATGAATCTTGGAGATGGCTTAAATATTGAAGTTAAGAGTAATGAAGGAAATGTTTATGAAACTGGAGAAACATTTAAAAGAGATTCTAAATATACAGCTTGGATTAATATCATGTATGGATGTGACAAATTTTGTACTTATTGTATAGTACCATATACTAGAGGTAAAGAACGTAGTAGAAAGAGTAAAGATATCTTAAAAGAAGTTGAATGCTTAAAAGAAAAAGGGTATAAAGAGGTTACTTTGCTTGGACAAAATGTTAATGCTTATGGATGTGATAGTGAAGAGGAAATATCATTTGCTGAGCTTTTAGAGAAGGTTGCTCAAACGGGAATTGATAGAATAAGATTTGTAACAAGTCATCCATGGAATTTTACTGATGAGATGATTAATATAATTGCTAAATATCCAAATATAATGCCATATATTCATTTACCTCTACAATCAGGATCTGATCGTATATTAAGACTTATGGGAAGAAGATATACTAAGGAAGAGTATTTGCAACTTTTTAATAAGATTAAGAGTACGATTCCTAATGCTGCAGTAACGACTGATATAATAGTTGGATTCCCAAATGAGACCGATGAGGATTTTGAAGAAACTTTAAGTGTTGTTGAAGAATGTAAATATGATGGAGCGTTTACTTTTATCTATTCTCCTAGAGAAGGAACTCCAGCAGCTAAAATGGATGATAAAATAGCATTATCAGTTAAAGAAGATAGACTTCATAGATTAAATGAAATTGTTAATAAGTACTCAAATCTTAACAATCAAAAGTATCTTGGAAAAACAGTGAAAGTCTTATTAGTAGGAAATAGTGAAAAAGATGATTCAAAACTATATGGATATACTGAGACTATGAAGTTAGTAAATGTTATTTGTGATAAATCTTTGATTGGTGAAATTGTTGATGTTAAGATAACTGAAGCTAAAAGCTTTAGCTTAGATGGAATTGTAGAAAAATAGTTTTATTTTTCTCTTTTTTTTGTTATAATTATTAAAGAATAGAGGGGATTACATGAACAATAATCAAGATCAACAACAAAATGTAGCGACTAATGCTTATGTAGATTCTCGAAATGTCGAGGCAGAAGTTCTAGGGACTCTTAGAAAAGATAAGGTTGGAAAACCAGTACTTGTATTAGAGATAGCTCTATTATTTGCTTTGGTTTTTGTTGCACTACCTATTGTTAATGAACAATTAAATAACCCTAATAGTGAACTTTATATCTTGATATATGGAGCACCAAAAGCTGTTAATGTTCCGAAACCAAATACTTCAGAATTTTCTGATGGTGGTGCTGAACAATCTTTAACATCAACAACAAAGATGAAAAAAGATAATATAGTAATGGAAAATTTTATTATCTCAGAGAATTCTATAAAGTGTAATATGTATAGTTATACGGGACTTTTAAATCTTGATGAATCTGAATATTATTTAGAGATATATTCTTCTTCAAATACTATGCTTGCTGCAATAAAATTAACAGGTACTTATGATGCAACTTCTACACCAGTAGATTTATCAATAAATGGACTTAATTTTAATACTGGATATAAGTATTTAGGAAAAATAGTAAAGATGAATGAAGAGTTATATCCTAATGTGGAAATATCCACTGATGAATCAGGAATTGGATCGTTTACATGTACTTTGAAAGATGAAAGAACCATTACCTATACTTTTAAGAATAATTATTTGATTAAGATAGATGATGAAGAAAATGTAAAAGTTTCTGATTATACTAGTCAAGAGTATTTAAAGATAAAAAAAGATTTTGAAACGAAGAAAGCTAGCTTAGGGGATATTTCATCAGTTGAAGAAAATGATACCGGTTTTGTATTTAAAGCTAGTATTGACTTAGAAGTTCCAGATTATAAAATTCCTGAGACTGTTGTAGATTACAATTATTATGAAGGTGTAGTATTAGCAAAAGAAATAAAC
>CAMXBB010000096.1 GCA_947179265.1 uncultured Bacillota bacterium | reverse complement strand
ACAAAACTTAAAAAATCTGTAAAAGACTATTGATTTTTATTAGCAAGTTTTTATGCTAACTCATTTTTAAAAAGTGTTTTTGTTAATTTCCCTTTATCTTTAACAATTAAATAATCTCTACCAGTTATATCTGCCATTGCTTCTAGATCTAGTGTTATCATCTTGCCACTAAAAAACTCTATCTCAGCATATTTTTTCATTTCATAATATCTTTCGTGATGTGAATTATATATTATTCCTTTCTTGTATATTCTAATTTCTTTTACATCATTTTCTATTTTAAACATATCTTTTTCCTCCATCTAAATTATTTATAACATGACTTTTGGAAATGTAACACCAATCGACATCTAAAATTTGTTATTTTATGTAAATAATTTATTTTTACTCTATATTAAACATTACATATTTTCTATTGAATTTAAGATTAGGTTTATTTATAATATATCCTTAATTGAAGGAGAAATGTTCTATGCTAACTAAGGAAGAACTAGAATTATTGGAATATACTGATGATATTCGTGAATTATATATGAATGAAGGCAGTATAACTTTAAAAGATGGAATGTTTTATATTAATAATCAAGAAGTATTAAAGGAAATAATAATAGCTTTTTTAAGTGTTGATTATACTCATATAGGAAAACTATATCAATATTTAGAAGATGAAGTAGATTGCTTGTATTATGAATTCATCTATAGAACCTTAAATGGCGAAATTTCTTTGTCTCTTTTGAAAGAATTAAGAAAAGCTGATGTTCAAAATAAATATACAGAAGAAACGGATCTTTACTATGCAATAATGGCAGAGACAGAGTGTCCTTCTAATATTACTTTATTTAATAGTGATTCTTTAAAAATCTATAAAGAGAAGATGTTAAAGTATATCAATAATGGTCAATATGTAATTGCCCTTGAATTTGTTAAAGAAATGCATAAAAGAATAAAGCATTACGTAGTTGATATTTTGATGAGATTATTATCAAGTAAAGAAGATAAAGTGGTATACATTCTTGAAAAAGGAACATATCCAAGTGAAGTAACTAATGAAAATCTTCATCGTATTGAAAGAGAAAATTTAGTGATTTTGGAAACTGGAGATGTTACTGAGTTTTTAGATGAAATGGAAGTTATTGAATATTTATATGAAAATCAAGATCCGTTACCTTTATTAAACATTAATACGCTTGCATCAGCACAATTACTATACGAAGCTGATGAGACTTATGTTAGTGGCAGAAGTTTGGAAGTTGTTACTGGAGATTTTTCTAGTGTTCTATTTGAACTTTTAAGATGTAACGATTTCTATCGTGTAGATGAATTAATCAAACAAGAAAAAGCTAGTTCATCAGAATTTAGTATCTATTTAGAAATACTAGATATCATCTCTAGTAGAATAATGCGTTATAATCGTGAAAATATGGAGTATGTAAAAAGAATAGTATCATCCTTAAATACAGGTGAAAATGATTTAGAGAAAATTGTTAGTGAGTATTCTTTATCATCTATTAGTGGTGAAATTATTCGTGAACAAGAAAATAACGAATACATAAGTAAGAGCGATACTAAAAATTACTATCGTCTTTATCAAGTATGCTTTGAAAATAGAGAATACAAAGAAGCTTTGAAAGCTTTGATGAAACTAGATAAAAAAGGAAGAGCAGTTGGATATTATATCAATGTTGATTATCTAGTTAGTGAATTAAAGATCTATATTGCTAATCAATTAGACAATGAAAAATTGGCTTCAGAAGCTGATAAGGAGAGAGCCGAAGCTGATAGATTCTTTGAAGAAGGTAATTATATTAAAGCAATTCTAAAATATGATAAAGCCCAAAGTTTAATTCGTTACAAAGTTCCAAGGTTAACAGCTAGAATTGGTGAATGTTATTATCGCCTAAGGGATTATGAAAAAGCTTGGAATATCTATAATAGGATATCTCTAAATGGCTTATATCCCGATGACCTTTTAATAATGTTAGAATGTTTATTCAAGGTTGGACAATATAATAAGATGCCAAGAGTGTTTGCTCGCTTAGAAGAAGTATCTCCTAAATGTAATGTTAGAATTTACTATATGATGAGTATCGTTTATGTAAAACTTCATAAATATAATGAAGCTCGAAGTATGTTGGATATAGCAGAGGAGTTAAATTACGATTATAATAATGTAACATTAAAATTTGATGAAGAAAGAGCAATAATAGATAATGCTGAAAGATTAAAAAGTGATGAATGCTATTCAATGGATGATTTTATAGATTTAGCGATGAGTGAAGAAGAAATCGATCTATCAGAAATCTTAGATGATTATCGATATGAATATGATGCTGCATATATTGATACTATTCTTATGGAAGTAAAAGAATCTAAGAGAACACCAAGGGAAAAAATTCTTTATCTTCTTAGTATTGTTAAGATATTGAAGATACAAAATGATGATACTAATGTCAAAAGTGTATATGATTATTTGAATACTTTATTGGACGATCCTTTAATATCTAAAAGCGATCAAAAAGAATTTACATTGACTATGAAAAACTATAAAAAGTTATAGTTTTTCTTTTTATTTTGTTATATAATAATTTGTAGAATAGGGTGATAGAATGGAAACTTTGGTAATCGGAAAACCAGCTATAAATGTATACATACCATTGGAAGAATTTCCTAATGAAGGAGATGTTTTCTCAGTAACTGGGAAAAGTGAAACTTTAGGAAATGTAGCAGCAACTACTGCATGTTTACTTTCTAAATGGGGAATGCATGCTCATTTTACAGGAGTAGTAGGAAATGATGCTTATGCTGAAAAAATCAGGGAATCTTTTAAGGAGCATAAGGTTAATGCTAAGTATATGGAAACGCAATTTGAATCTGGTACTAGTGTTAATTATATTGTTTTAAATAGTAAAACAGGATATGTTACAAAGATTCTATATAATAATCCAGAAGCTCAATTGGCAAAGTTTAAATACGATTTCACCCCTGATGCTGCAGTAATGGATGGTACTGATTTAGCGGGATCTAGAGCATTCTTGAACAATTCTAAAGGACATAAAGCTATTTTGTTTGCAAGAATTGCTGATAAAGAATTGATTAATTTGTCTAAATCTTGTTCTTATGTTGTCTGTACTCAAGCTTTTGCATCTGGTATGACAAAAGTTATTTTAGATGGTTCTAAAGAACAATACTTTGAATTATATCAAAAAATTGTTGATACATGTGGACATAGTAATTATGTTGTAATTCTTGATAATCATAAAATTCTATATAGTAAAAATGCTGAAGTTAAATTATTACCAGAGATGAAAATCAATGTTGCTGATTATTCATCATTTGAATCAATATTTACAGGAACATTCTCTTTTGGAATTTTAAATGGACTAAACATTGATGATGCTATTAAGTTAGCTAATACTTCAGCTGCTATATCATTATCAAAAATTGGTGAGGTACCAGCAATTCCTACTATTGATGAAGTACTTGATAATACAGGATTGAGAGATAAATTGCTTCAAGCAAAAGCAGCATTAGATGCTAGCAAAGAGGAAGCTGCTATAGTTAAAGCACCGACGAGTGTAGGAGTAAGTGGAGTTAATCCACAACAAATAGCCGAAAAACAAGCAGCTCAAAGTAGTGAGTCATCACAACCTGCTCAAGAATCACCAGCACAACCTTCTGCATTTGATCTTGCACCAACAGCTTCAGAACCTGTACAAAATACTGTATCTCCACAACCAGTTTCAATGCCAGAACCAAAGGTTGAAACTAACATGTTTGATAATCCAACAAATGTATAAGAAAATAGATCCTTTTATAGAAATATTACCACAGTTAAATGTACACGGAGAATATGCCGATACAGTAATGACTGTGGTAAATGACTTTATAAATGATAATTATAAATTAAGAAACTATAAGATATGTGTTATACATGGACATAGTTCGGATATACTAAAAAGAAAGATACATGAGAGTTTAAAACGTAATAAATTAGTAAAAAGATATTACTTGTATATTTATAATATTGGTTGTACAATAATTGAATTAAATGAAAGGGAGTGATGCTATGTTTGCAGATGAAGTAAAGGTTTTAGTTGTTGCTGGAAAAGGTGGAGATGGATGTACTTCATTTAGACGTGAAAAGTATATCGAAATGGGTGGACCTAATGGTGGCAATGGCGGTAAAGGTGCTAGTGTAATTTTTGCTGTAGAACCAGGACTAAAAACTTTAATCGACTTAAAGATGATGAAACATATTAAAGCTCCTAAAGGTATGAATGGCAAAGGTTCTAATATGAATGGTTCTAATGCCGAAGATGTTAAAGTAAGTGTTCCAATGGGAACAACGATAATTAATGCTGATACTAATGAGGTTATAGCAGATTTGACAAAGATTGGTGAAGAGGTTGTTGTTGCTCGTGGTGGAAGAGGTGGAAGAGGAAACAGAGCTTTTGCTACTCATGATAATCCTGCTCCAAGAATGAGCGAATTAGGAGAACCTGGTGAAACTTTAAACATTAGATGTGAACTAAAAGTACTTGCTGATGTTGGATTAGTTGGGATGCCAAGCGTTGGTAAATCTACTCTAATCAATATGATAAGTAATTGTAATGCCAAGATTGGAGCATATCATTTTACAACATTGAATCCTAATCTAGGGGTAATCAAACAAAGTGATGGTAGAAGCTTTGTAATGGCTGATTTACCTGGTTTAATCGAAGGAGCTAGTGAAGGAATTGGTTTAGGACATAAATTCTTACGTCATGCAATGCGTACTAAAGTTATAGCTCATGTAATCGATATGGGAGCAACTGAAGGAAGAAATCCAATCGATGATTTGGAAAGTATAAAAGAAGAATTAGAAAAATATGATGAAAAATTAATTAATAAACCTCATGTTATCATAGCTAACAAGATGGATATGGAAGATGCTAAAGCAAATTTAGAAAAATTTAAGCAAAAATATCCTGATGAAGAGATCTTTGAAGTGAGTGCTATTCAAAATGTTGGTTTAGAAAAATTAGTTTTAAGACTTCAAGATTTGGTAGATAGTTTAGATGAAGTTAAATTATATGATGAAGATACTATTAAAGAAAGCCATATTCTTTACAAATTTAATAATGAGAAGCCATTTAGTATCAGAAAAGATAATAATATCTGGGTATTAAGTGGAAAAGAAATTGAAAATCTATTTTATATGACCCGCTTTAATGAAGATGAATCGGTAGAACGTTTTGGAAGAAAACTTCGTGGTATGGGAGTAGAAGAAGAACTAGAGAAAATGGGAGCAAAACGTGGAGATGAGGTTCAAATATTAGATTATGTCTTTATATTCAAGGATTAGTCCTTGAATTTTTTTTAATAACTGGTATAATAAGGGTTCATTGAGGGGATAGATATGAATAAAATAAATGAAACATTTAAACAATACATGGAATTAGAAAAAGCAAATAATCAAATAGAAAGAGATTTAGAGGCTCAAGGAGAAGAATTTGAAGCGATAACTAAAGAGATGGATCAAGCAATAGTTGCTGTATTTTTAGGCCATTTACTTGATGAACCTAGGTATGAAAAGGCTAAGAAGTATGTTAGAAAAACAGTTCCTCGTTCTGTCGGACTACTTATAGGTTTTAATATTCTAATCAACGCGGTTTTTGCATCGACTTTTTTTAACCCAATAAGTATTTTAATTGGTCTAGCTATCTATTTTGGGCTTTCTTTTACTCAAATTAGAGAAGATATGGACTTTATAAAAAAATATAATGAAAATGAACAAAGATTAAATAGTTATAATTCGGGAATAATTAATAGATTAAGAG
>CAMXBB010000095.1 GCA_947179265.1 uncultured Bacillota bacterium | reverse complement strand
GATTAAATCATTACTTATATTGTTTACTGTTATTTGTCTTATACTCCAGAATACTGCAAGTATTACAAGTATAAGTATTCCTATTCCCGTCAAAATATAGGGAAGTGTTTTTTCTTTAGGATAAACTCTAGTATATGGTGAGGCAATTCGATCCTCATCAGTACGTTCTTTTTGTTGTTCCCTAACAGCTTTTTCTATTTCAGCCATTGGTATTCTGCTTGTATATTCAAACATATACTCATTAAATCTTTTTATTACTTCATCAGTATTTAATCCAAGATATTTAGCATATTCAATCAAAATTCTTTTTGCTTCATAAATATCGTCGAATGATCCAAAAGCACCATCTTCAATCTGTTCTAATATTAAAACTGGTATTTCTAAATCTTTACTAACTTCATCCAAAGAGACTCCTGTAGCTTTCCTAGTACTTCTTATGGTTTCCCCGGTTTCTACCAAAAGTATCACTCCTTTTATGAAATAAAAATAACATCTTAATAAGCCATGTTTTGTACCTATTACTAGGTGGTAAATATTTATCTACCTTTCGGTCCTTCGATCCCTTATCATTCGTTTTCGAAGACTCCCCTACCAAATTTGGGTTTCTCGCTCGCGGGGTTTACCACGTTCCACCTCATTCGTTTCCAAATGAACTCGTCTCTTTGGCACTTTTATACCTACTATAACCATTTAAGGCTACCTCGGAGCCGTTAAGCTTTAACTTACCTAGGGTTATTTATTCCCCTAGCACGAACACTACAATCATCACAGATTGTGCGAGCATGGACTTTCCTCAACATATCAAGTATGCAGCATTTACCTAAAGATATTATTCCTCTTTCCCGTATACAATTTTTTCTAAATTACTAATTCTTTTAAGAAGGTCGATATTATTAAAATTATTGCCTCTTCCACCTGCTGAATCATTAGCTGAATCAATAACTGCTTTTAATTTTCGATATTCTGCTTTTATTTTAGCATTATCTTCTGCTAAAACCCGATTATCATTTTGTAATTTTTTTATGATGCTCATGAACTCTGTATAATCTCTTATAACCATATCAAGAAATTTATCAACTTCTTGTGGTCTATATCCTTTAGCATCAACTTTAAATTCTTTTTCAAGTATTTCTTGTGGTGTTAAAAATATTTTTTCATTATACATGAGACATCACCCTTCTTATATAAATAATTTTAACTTTTTTTAATATAAAAGTCAATAATAGCAACTAATCACTAGTTGCTATTAAACTTTCTTATTCTGGCCATCTTGTATAGATATATTTGCCATATTTTTTCATAAAATCAAAAGTTATTTCACGATTCCAATGAACTTTTTTTTGCCAATTTCCTTCCACAACAACAATGCGATCGCTTTTTACCTCCAAAACGATAACTGAATGTCCATAGCTTGAACTTTGATAGCGAAATATATCACCTACTCTAATCTTAGAAAAATCAGTAATTCTTTTAACAGGTAACGTTCCAAATACTCGATCACTTGCCATATAAGTAAATCCGACGCATCCCCATCCACCAGAGTAATTTCCTCCATGAAAATCAGACCATGTATTATCATCCCATGCCTTTCCTTCGGGATAATCTTTCTTTAAGCTTAACAAAATTTCATAAGCTTTTTGCTCCGTCAAATCTATTGGAACTGTTGTCTTAGTAGTTATCTTCTTCGTAGTAGTTGTCGTTTTTTTAGTAGTAGTTGTCGTCTTCTTTGTAGTAATCTTTTTCGTTGTACTTGTCGACTTTTTAGTTGTTGTTTTACTAGTTGATGAAGTCAAAGACATAGTTGTACTAGTAGACGTAGTTTCTGTTGAACTCGTTATTTCAATGGGTTCAGTACTTACAGCTTCACTTGTTACAGACTGATTTGAAGTAACCTCCAAATTAGTATTCATTTGATGCATAACACCATTAGCTTTCTCTGAAATAATTGTTTCTTTTTTTCCACATCCAACTAATAAAAACAAACTAATAATTAATATCAAACACTTTTTCATATAACACTTCCAATACGATATTATACACCATATTAAGGCCATCTTGTATAAATATAAGTACCTGTATCCTTAATATCTTGTTTTGAAACCTTTCTTCCCCAATATACAACACCTTTTTCATATCCTGGCAAAGAAACATTTGCCTCAGCAACTATCACCGAATCTGAAAGAACATCTAGAACAATTACAGAATGTGTATTATTCATATAACGAATAATATCCCCAACTCTAATCTTACTGAAGTCATTTGATTCTTTAACAGGTAAATTTCCAAAAACTCTATCACTTGCCATAAAGGCAAAGGCCGCACAACCTAATCCAGTATAATTTGTCTTATTTATTGCTTTAAAGCTATATCTTCTATTCTCATTAGTCCAAATTGTCCCTGTTGGGTATATCTTTTTTAATTCTAATATCTTATTTTTCACATCTTTTTCAGTAAGATTAAATTTTGTTGCTGTTTCATCATCCTTTTTAATAGAAGTTGATGTTGCCATAACCTTTTTAATCTTTGCATTAGAAGATTTTTTAGTCGTACTTGTAGTTTTCGTTACTTTACTAGTTGACCTATTAGTTGTAATAGATTCGGCTTCCTCAGTTGCAACAGATTCTAAAGAAGTAGTTGTTATCTTTGGTATTTTAAACGCAATTGATTTAGTCTCTTCACTACGCCTAACTCCACATCCTGTTAACACACAAAAACTAAAAACTAAAATCAATACCTTCTTCATAAAACCAAAACTCCCATTTACTCGGTTGTCGATTTATTAAGTATACTCAATATTTCATCACAAGCATCAATCATACTATCTAGTTTTTGATTCGTTTCCTCCATATAATCACCATACTTAATATATGATGATTAATATTTGATTTAAACCTTTTCGACACCCTATTCAATAATTTGATAATATCTTAGAATACTATCTGCTATATTGTACCCAATTTCCTTCTTTTTCTCCATTATCCACTTAGCATCATTTTCATCATCATGATGAGCTACTTCGATTAATATTCCAAATTCAAGATTTTCTTCATTAACTTCTCCTAGAGCTCCTAATGCATATCTAACTCCTCTATCATAACCATCTCTATCCTTATATGGATAAATAGAAATTAATCCTTTTTGAATAGTATTTGCTAAAGATAAAGTCTTTGAAGAATCAGTATGAATCCAAGTCTCTGTTCCATATTCATCATGACTATCACTTGCATTAGAATGAACTGCTAAATGTAAATCAACCTTATATTCATTACTCTCTTTAACCCAATCTTTTATCTTTTGACTTGGATTATTACGATATACTTTTACCCCATATTCTTCTAATCTTTCAATAATATATTTTGAAAGATCATTCATTTCATCCATTTCATTAGTATATCCGACTTCCGATACGCCAATATTTCTAAATTGGTTGGAAGGACTTATATAAACTGCTAAATTCTTTTTTTCACCGATTTTTACTTCATAGGTTTTTATAATGCTATTAGATTTCTTCTTATCACTTGATAAAGCAACAGTCTTTAAAGTTATATTATTGTTAATTGTAATTGGTTCCTTATATTCTATGCCTTTTGTTAATGGATCGCTTCCATCAATCGTATACATTATTTTGGCACTGCTATCTGTACAATTTAAGACCAATTTAGTCCCTTTTTTCACATTATTCCAATCATTTGATAAATAAACTGGAGGAACTTGTTCATGTTCGTTGATGGTAAAGCTTACTTCACTAGTTCTAGTATATTTGCCACATATAGCAGTTACAATTATTTTATAAGCTTTATCTAATTCAAACATATTCTTAGATAGAAGCAAAACTTTATCATGAGAGTTAAACTCTTTAATCATTGTTTTTTCACGATATATTTTTACATTATAGTAATCCGCATTATCTCCACCATCAATATCTAATAGAATATTAGCAAGGCTTATACTATCATTATTCTTTATTGACTTTATAGACACATCTGTTAAAGGATCTATTCCATTATATAGTTTTATCTCATCAAGTTTTATCTCACCCTTATATAACGCTGCTGTTAAAATAGTCTCTTTATTTTCAAAATATTTTTTAGCGATTACAAATTCATTATTGTCTAAGCTTTCTTTTAAAATCTCTTTATCATTTTCAAAAATTGTTACACTATAATTATTATTATTGATAGAAGCATCAATGTTTAACGTATAATCTTTATTATCTAATAATACTGTTTCTTGAACAAACCTCGGATTATTCCATACAAAACGATATTCATTTAAAGCCTTTTTAGTCTTTTCATTTCCTAAATCAGCATAAACTGATAATACATATTCTGTACCATTAATCAAGTTATCTAATTCAACCTCAAAACTAGTTTTATTAGTTGTCGTTTTATAAACAATATTATCATTACTAGTTATCTCTATTAAATAATTATTTGAACTAGATGCAGCATCATATTCAACACTTATCTTATTATTTATTATTTCACTTTTAGTAATATTGAAACTTTTATCTTCATCTTTTACATCATCAATAGACATACTGATGATAAAACCAACACCAATAACTAACATAGCGATTACTACTAAAACCTTTTTATTCATACAACCAACTCCGTATATTATATATTATACAATAAACATTAAAAAAAATATATTATTTATTCAAAAATTCTATGGCCTTAATCAATCCAAGTTTTCCATATTCATATGTTAGTCCACCTTGTTGATAAGCTATATAAGGACTTCTTAGTGGTCCATCACAAGATAATTCAATACTACTTCCTTGAGTAAATGCTCCTGCCGCCATTATTACTTGATCTGTATATCCTGGCATATCCCACGGAAGTGGTAAAGCATTCGAATCAACTGGAGATCCAGCTTGAATTCCTTGAACATATTTAATTAACTTTTCAGGGGCATTAAATATAATGTTTTGAACAATGTCAGCTCTTGCTTCATCATATCTTGGACTTACATTATATCCTAAATGTTCCATAACAGCACTTGTTAAAATAGCTGTTTTAAGAGATGATGCTACAACAGAAGGAGCAAAAAATAACCCTTGTAATAAACTCTTGTTAACACCTAAAGTTGGTCCAACTTCCATACCCTCTCCAGGTAAAGTAAGTCTTTCTCCTACCAATTCAATTAGTTTTTCTTTTCCAACTACATAAGCACCATTAGGAGCAATTCCGCCACCTAAATTTTTTATTAATGAACCTACACATACATCAGCGCCTACTTCAATTGGACTAACTCTCTCAACAAATTCACAATAACAATTATCAATCATTACAATAATATCTTTATCTATTTTCTTTATTAAATCAATAACTTTACTTACCTTATCAATTGTTAAACTATCTCTTGTTGAATATCCCTTACTTCTTTGAATCTCAATAACTTTTACTTTTGTTTTCTTTAAGTACTCTTCAATTTTTTTATAGTCAAAGTCATTATCTACCAAATCAATTTCATCATATTTGATTCCAAATGATTTTAATGATGATGGATTATCCTTTATCCCAATAACTTCATGTAATGTATCATATGGAGTTCCTGAAATACTCAATAAAAGATCATTAGGTCTTAATAATCCAAAAAGGGTTACTGATAGTGCATGAGATCCTGATACAAATTGATTACGTACCAACGCAGCTTCACTTCCAAATATGCAAGCATATATTTTTTCAATAGTATCTCTACCTAAATCGCTATATCCATATCCAGTTGTTGAAGAAAAACATGCTTCACTTAGATTATTTTTTTGAAAAGCACTCAACACCTTTGAACTAAAGAATAGAGCATTATCATCTATTGATTTATATATATCAG
>CAMXBB010000094.1 GCA_947179265.1 uncultured Bacillota bacterium | reverse complement strand
GTCTTGATATTATTTATCTTTTTTATCAGAAATTAATCTTAACACTTTAGTAAGTTTTACTTGCTCTATATTTTTTTCTAAACCAGTTGATTCAGAATATCTTAACATCTGAGCACCTTTCATCTTTTTTCTTTCTTCTATAGTTGATATAAGATATATAAAACTTTCTCGTGATGAAACATCAAAGTCCCATCCAGACTTAACAACAATTGTATAAAAATCATCTAAACTAAAAGGATATCTTTCTGGGTCACAATAATATTGCATCTTTCTAACATTATATAGAACACTTAATAGAATATCTGCTGATAAAGGTTTATCAAAATATTCAACCAATGGCTCTAATTTTTTTAAAACATCATCTTTATCTACTTTAAAACTTGGAAGACTAAATGGAGGTAATCCAAATCTATTTATAAATCCTTTTCCAAGTAATACTTTTCCTATATGATTTATTGATTTTACCATATCAGTAGATAGTTCATTTAAAGAAGTTTCTGCAAATATTTCTACTATATCATCTGAATAATATGGAAATGCCTCATCAACTAGTCTGCCTTTATCATATTTATCCATAGCTTCTTTAGTCTTAGCAAAAAATCTATAAGATGATAAATAACTATTATCTTCGGTATTTCTTTTTGAATCCCATGTAGCATCGAAATAATATACTCCGTCAATTCCATATTTTTCATCCTTGATATATATTTCATTTCTTACATGTCCATCTTCTCCATCTTGTAATGACTTCAAATATACTTTACGACATTCAATACCTAATCTATTCAATATAGTTTTAAATATTCTAGCATAACCTATACATACAATCTTTTCACCCAATAAAGCTGATGATAAATCTCTGGATACATATTTTTCTTCATCAGAATTTTCAGCGACAAATACTCTATTTCGTACAAAGTCATATACATACATTATCTTTTCAATAGTAGAAAAATTAAATCTATTTACTTCTCTTACAATATTCTCGATTGCATTAATAGTATCACAATATTCTTGGAAACTTATTACATTTTCATTTTCTTCCATAACAAAATAAACACATGATGAATCATCACCAAAGATAGATTTAATTTTTTGAACAACATTTGAATCCAAATCAGTAATATTTCTAATTATTATTTTCTTATTTTTTAATATTGAATTTCTTTTTATATAATCATATGTTTCTTCGATACTATAATCAAATGCAACAAACTCAGTATCAGCTAGTAATGTTAATAAATTCCTTCTACACTCTTCATATAATTTTAAAGTTTCTGGATTATGTTCAAAATGCATTTCTCTTAAAATGTTCTCATCCAAATCTCCAGGGTCAGATATAATACTATTATATGAAACATCTAAAGATGTTCCTACTCTTATTTCATATGTCTTATCAATTTCATCTAAATATAAATTATATTTAAATTCATCTTCTTCATCAACTGGTACAATTGTTAATATTCCTGTCATAAAAATTCCCCCTTAATAAATTTTTACAAGTTCGAGTATTCTATCACAGATATAAAAGAATGTCAAAATTGGTAATACCCCCTATAACTAAAAAGTCTTTGCTATTTAATACCATTTATGTTAAAATTCAACTTAATACGTTTAAGGAGGAAACAAAGATGAAAATAAAAAATTTAAATATTAAAAGAAGATTAATATCACTAGCTCTAGCAGCATCATTAAGTTTTTCTTTAGGTGCATTTAGTGTTAGTAATGCACAAGACATAGACTCTAAAAAAGTATATAGCAGTATAAAAAGTAACTTTATGAATAAAGGAGTTTATAAATTCAATGATGAGTATGATATGGTTATAAATAATAATTCAGTAGAACTTGTAAAGTCAAACAACCTAGATGAATTAGAATACAATAGTGAATTTAATATTTATGAACTTGGTGGAACAATCAAAACTACATCTAACTTAAACTTTAGAACAGGACCTACAACAAAATATAAAGTTATTAAGACTTTAAAGAAAGGTACTGAAGCTGAGGTAATTGGTATTACTGATAATAACTGGTTCATCGTAAAAGTAGATGATACAATCGGATGTTTATCAGGCGACTATGTCAGTTATACTCCAGCAGAAGAAAAAACTTCTAAAGGAGATATAATTCATAAATTTGTTTATGCTACTAGTAGTGTTAATTTTAGAACTGAAGCTTCAACAGAGAGTGATAAAATTGATACATTAGATAAAGGAACTAAATTAGAATATTTAGATTACTTGGATGATGGTTGGTACCTAGTAAGATATAATGGAAAAGTTGGTTATGTATCTGGTGAGTTTACTGATTTCAAAGATCCAATTCATAATTATCGTAATGACTTTATTAAAGTAGTATATGTAACTAAAGCTATTGGATTGAAAGAAGAACCCAATGATGAAAGTACTGTCTTATATGACATGAGTAAAACGGAAGCTTGTGAAGTATTAAGTGAAGAAGGAGATTGGTACAAAGTTAGATGTAATAATCAAATTGGATACATATCTAAACAATCCACTGAAGAATTAACAGGAATATTTATTGTAGTAGATATAAGTGATCAAACATTAACATTATATGATGGTAATGTAATTTTATTAGAAGTAGAAATTACATCAGGAACTGAAGGAGTATATGATACACCTTATGGATTATTTAGTATTCAAAGTAAAGCAAGAAAAACATATCTTAGAGGTCCAGGTTATCGAAGCTATGTAGAATATTGGATGCCATTCTATTTAGGATACGGGTTACACGATGCTAATTGGAGAAAAGTATTTGGAAAGAATTACTATAAAACTAGCGGAAGTCATGGATGTGTTAATGTCCCTCCTGAAAATACTGGAGAGATATATGATACTGTAGAAGTTGGTACTAAAGTATTAGTGCATAAATAAAATATCAGAATAAATTCTGATATTTTTTATTTATCTTCAATTCTTGGAATGCTATTTTGAAGAATTTTGCCAAATGGTTTTTCCACGGTAACACCACTAGCTTGTAATCCTCTAACAGCATCGATTAATGATGCATAGTTTTCATATATGAATGAACTAGCTATTGATTTATCACAATATTTCATTGTTTCTTCAAAACATGAAATAGCACCTTTATTTTGAATTATTGATAATAATAAGTTATTCCAAGCTTCTTGTGTAAGTGGATGAACATCTTCTATATATTGGTCTTCACCCTTACATTCACGTTTGAAAAATGGAACCATAGCATAAAAACCTTCTGGATCATATTTATACATACCTGTTATTGCTTGATATATTCTACAATTTCCTGCTAAAACCCATAACTTATAATGATGTCCTTTAGCTCCTTTATACATTTCAAATTCTGCTTGCGGATAAATTGCTCCTTCACCATCATCAACACCACATAGGAAACGTGAGATATCTGGTTTAGCAAATCTTGCAGTTACTCTATCAACTGATTTAATATTACCATCATTTTCATATTTTTTTACCGCTTCAAACATATGAGTATTCATTCCACTAGTTATTATAGTTTCAATTAAGAATGAATTTGAATAGAATAAATATGTTTTACCATTTTGAAAACTATTATACATAAATGAAGGATATGCCCTTATTCCTGATTGCGGTCTTAATTCTTGTTCTATACGACAGAAATCTCTTTTTTTGCCATCATTTGCAAATACTTCAATTAAAACACTAGTACTAAAACAATGCTCTGAATATATATAATTAAAACCTATTTCTTTACCATTAATCTTTCCAGAATAATGACTTCCATTGTTTTGCATTTTGACTTGTTTACCTTCTGCGTCAGTCATATAGACGTCTCTTCCTCTAAGATAAAATCTTACGCCAAACATTTCTCCTATATCATTTAACTTATTTATAAAATCTACTTCTGTTCTAATTTTTTCCAACTAAAAAACCCCTTTTCTTTTTAGATAAGAGGTATAATAGCATAATCAATTAATAGTGTCAATTTTTAATAATTTTAACTATCAAAAGATTTATCAGCTATTATTCTTTTTTATACTTTTCTAATTTCATAATCTAACACTGAACATTTATCATCTAATTTAAATTTTGCTTCAAATATTTCATCTTTAAATAGATAAGAAGTAAATCTTTCATTTTGTTCAAATTGTTTTAGCTTTGGTAAATCTTCTATAGCAATCCATTCCAGCTTTCCTTCTGAAGAAATTTCCAAAAGATCTCCTTCATACTCCTCTGCTGTAAAAATAAATATTATTCCTTCTGCTGTATCTTTCCAATAAGACATACCTTGTAATCTGGGATTAATTAAACGTAATCCAGTTTCTTCGTAAAACTCTCTTGTAACGCAATCTAATGGAGTTTCTCCTTCTTCAAATTTTCCACCTGGTGGAGCATATACTTGTCCCCATTTCTTTGTAAATTTAAGCATTAAAACTTTATTGTCTTGTCTTAAATAACAAGCTGCTGAATCTAAATGTGCTATTCTTTCTTTTGTCATATTACTTCTCCTACTAATTCTTATAATCTTTTAATAAATATTGTTATCTATTTCTGAAAGTTTTTTACCTAAAATTTTTTAATTAGATAATCTGTGCAATATAATTGCATCATTCATATCTAACATTATTATTCATCAAAGATACTCTTCCTTCCATATTTATCAGAGTTTAATTTCTCTTTAAGCTCGGCACAAGCGGTCAAATCAATCTCATACATATTGGCTAGGCATATTACATAATAAAGGACATCATATAATTCTTCTTCAACAGTATCCTTTATACTTTCACTATTAGCTAATCTTTTATCTTTTCTAATTACTTGAGCAAGCTCTCCAACCTCTTCCGTTAACTTATAAAAATATTTATCTATTGAATTATTTTTATGATCTATTTTGGTAATCACTTTTTGAAGTTCTCTTAAAGTTATTTCAGTCATAAATTAGACCTCCTATCAATATTGATTTACTTATTATATTTACTATCTATTTCTTCGCGATATTCTTTGTATTCTTCATCACCTAAGGACTCCCTATACTTTTCTTCATATTGAACTAAAGCAGAAAGTAAAGATTTATCTTTAATGTTTATTCTAAAAATTGGCCCTTTGTCTTCAAGTTCATACTCTCTATCCAGTTGAGTTAAAAAACCTGTTGCGCTTATTACTACACTTCCACATACTTGGACAATATCTTTATCCCAATCATACATTCTAACTACATCTAAAGTATTGGGACCTCCATAATATGATATATGATATTGTGTTGGAGTAAGCCATTTGTTAATTGCATCGATATCTTCTTGAGTTAATAATTTAGCTCTTCCAATACGACTTATAGTTCCATCATCCATCGCAAAATCTTTATCCTTAGGATTATATCCTAACATCTCCGTGAGTAATTCAGTATTTTGATCTACTCTTTCAACTAATTTCTTTATATAAATTTCTAATAAATGAAATTTATCATGAGAAAGTCTGACATTAAGAGATGCTATTTGCTGTAACTCTTTTATAAGCTCTACAACTCTTGGAGTGAGTACTGTTCCATTAGTCGTAAAACTAATTTTATCTACTCTAATTCCATATCTCTTTATTTTGTTTATAAGGCTTTCAATTTTTTCCGGAACTAGTAATGGTTCACCGCCACCTAAATCTAATTCATGGATATGAACAACATCTTTTAAAGCATTATCTAGTATTTCTTCACTCATATCAATGTTTTGACGATCGCCTCTTAGACAATGAGCACATTGTAATGTACATCTTCGTGTGAGTTCTAGATACATATAACTAACATCTAATTTTTTCATAATCCACTTCCACCAAAAAAAATAGTTCAAAGAGTATACTCTCATTTAAAAATATTATATCATATTATA
>CAMXBB010000093.1 GCA_947179265.1 uncultured Bacillota bacterium | reverse complement strand
AGATAATATTGTTAAGGTATTTGATGAGCTTAATATCGAATTAAAAGGAAGAGTAGCAGTTAAATTACATTCAGGTGAAAAAGGTAATCAAAATTATTTAAGACCTGAGATGGTAAAAGATATAGTTGAGCATGTTAATGGTACAGTAGTAGAATGTAATACAGCTTATGATGGAGCAAGAGATACTACTGAAAAGCACGAAGCTTTAATGAAAGAACATGGTTGGAGTGAACACTTTAATGTTGATATCATGGATAGTGAAGATGATATAACTTTAGAAATACCAAATGGAAAAGTTATTAAGAAAAACTATGTTGGAAGTCATATTAATAATTATGATTCAATGTTAGTATTATCACATTTTAAAGGACATCCAATGGGTGGATATGGTGGAGCTTTAAAACAATTATCGATTGGAGTTTCATCTGGTAAAGGAAAACGCTATATTCATTGTGTAGGTAAAGAGATTGGATCGTTCGATGATATGTTCCAAGTTGATCAATTAAAATTCTTGGAAGCTATGGCTGATGCGGCTAGTAGTGTTGCTAAAAAGTTTGAAGGTAATATTGCTTATATCAACGTTATGTGTAATATGAGTGTTGATTGTGATTGTTGTGTCGTTGCTGAAGACCCTTGTATTGCTGATATTGGTATCTTAGCATCATTAGATCCAGTAGCTATTGATCAAGCATGCATTGATTTGGTTGAAGCATCTAAAGATCCCGGTCGTGATCATTTACTTGAAAGAATTAACTCACGTAATGGAATACATACTATTGAAGCAGCATCTGATTTAGGTATTGGTTCTCGTGAATACGAATTGATTGAATTATAAAATAAAAAAGCACCATTGGTGCTTTTATTATTTTTGCATTCTATTAAGGGCATGAACTAATTTTTTAGCATCATCATTATCAAAATTAATTGATATAGTTTGGATTTCTGAATAACAACCACGATTTACTTTATGTGCTTCAGTGAAAGAAGCTACTCTTAAATCGACAGTCAATTCTCTTTTACCAACCTTTGGGTTAAAAGAAGATGCGTAGTCTTCATATCCATTCATAATAGCTAAGAAGTTAGAATATGCTAATAATCCATTACACTTGTTGTCAAAATGTAGTTTTTTATCATTTTGATATAGTGAAGCGATTCTTCTAGATATGATATTATAAAATTCTAAGGTTTGTTCTTTTATTGATGGAAGTTCTATCATTGCTGCTAAATCCATTTCTAATAAGTATTTATGGATATCTTGACATTGTATAGGCCATTCTTGATATTTAGAATGGCTAGCTCTATAATCTTTCCATATATAATTAATCATATTTGCAGCGATTAAATTTCCAATTAATAATTCATTAGATGATAAAGTATCAGAAATTATGATATTACGTTTAGGTAATCTAGTTAGATATTCTCTGATAATTTCTCTTATCTTTTGAATTTCTTCTTTATCTAGGTAACATTCTAAAAGATGAGTATCACCTTGTCTAAAGCGATGATTTGCTTGTAATATCTTTTGATCTTTTTGAAAATCAAGGTGAGGTGTAGCAATTTGCTCTTTAGTGATATCATCCATTTGGTGCCATTTCTTATCGATTTCTTTATCTAAAAAATGCTTAACTAATTCATTTCCATTATTTCTTTTTCCTTCTACTTTCATTTGTCTTTCAAAAAAGTTTAAGAAGTCCATAAATTCTGAAATACTGAAGTATGGATTATAGCCATTTTTGGCCTTTTCAATCATATATTCAATTATTAAATCGTCTGCTGTTAAAGTATAATTTTTCTTTATCATAAAACCCTCCTTTTATTAGAATATCATATTATTTTAGAAGAAAAAAGATAAATGTTTTATAGTAGATATTGTATAATAACTATAATGGATAAAGATAATACAATGTAAAGAAGATTAAAAGTCTTCTTTTATTATGCTATAATGTTTATAATGATGAGTGTGTCATTTAGTTGTAAGGTTAAATTGTTATAATATTAATTGCAACTAGTAGTATATAATATGCTACTTATAGTTGGTAGATTTTTAGTAGAATTGATGTAATAATTTACATGTGAGGTATAGTATGAAAGAGAAGTTTGAAAGAATATTTCCGAGGTATATATTTATTCCTTTGTTTTTAGCAGTTTTTATGAATTTTGTAACATATTTCTGTACGAAGGTAATTACTGATAACTTGTATCACTATAATATAACTTCTAAGTTGGATGAAATGTTACCATTTGTGCCATTCTTTATAACTATTTATATTCTAGCTTTTGTACAATGGATAGTAGGGTATGTAATAATAGCTAGAGAGAATAGAGAGGTTTGTTTCAAATATATATCTGCTGAATTGATTGCTAAATCTATTTGTTTAATATTCTTTTTTGTTTTACCAACAACGATGATAAGACCAGAAATTAATGGTGACGGGATATTACTATCATTAGTAAACTTTATATATTTAGTTGATGCTCCAGTAAACCTATTTCCATCTATTCATTGCTTAGAATCGTGGATGGTATTTAGAGGTGCTGTAGCATGTAAAAAGGTGCCAATAATATATAAAATTATAATGTTTATATTCTCTATATTGGTTTGCTTATCAACAGTGTTAGTTAAGCAACATGTAGTAATTGACATAATTGGTGGTATACTAGTAGTAGAGATTGGTATATTAATTGCCAATAAATTTAATACTGGAAGAATATTTGAAAGAATAGATTCGCTAGTATTTAAGAATAAGGATGATTATGATGAAGGAAGAAAAGATAAAAAATAAAAAATCTTCTAAAAAGGATATTGCATCTGATAAAAAAAAGAGAATTCTTTTAACGTGCTTTTTTATATTATTAGCAGTATTAACGATTTTTTCGGTAACAGTAGGAAATTCTTCATTCTCTTTTAAGGAATTTGTTATATTTGTAAAAGATGCTGATCCTTTATATTTAGGATTATCATTTGTTGCGGTAATATTCTTTATTCTCTTTGAAGGTTTAGCAATAAGGAGTATAGCGTCATCATTTGGTTATAAAAGAAAAGTAAGTGACGGAATGGTATATTCATCAGCGGATATCTATTTTTCAGCTATAACACCATCAGCTACAGGTGGACAACCAATGAGTGCTTATTTTATGTATAAAGATGGAATACCTGGTACAATAATAACTATAACTTTATTATATAATCTAATGATGTATGCATCTTCTTTTATCGTAATTGGTATTATAACGTTTTTGATTAATCCTTCAATCTTTTTAGAGATGAATTTGATATCGAAATTATTGATTGCTTTTGGTGTTGTAGGGCAAATTGCAATATTTATTGGTTTTTATTGTTTGTTATATAAAGATAAATTATTAGAGAGACTTTGTTCATTTGGTATCAAATTAGGAGTTAAATTACATTTAGTAAAAAATCCTGATAAACATTTGAAGAAACTTCATAAAACTATGAATGAGTATAAGGAATATGCTGCAATGATAAAAACTAAAAAAGGACTTTGGGTAAAAGCACTTTTATATAATGCTATTCAAAGAGTGGCTCAAATAGGAGTAGTTGTATTTGTTTTCTTAGCTACTCATGGTAATATCCAAGATTTATTTTCAATATGGGCAGTTCAATTGTATGTAATATTTGGTGCTTATTGTGTACCTATTCCTGGAGGAATGGGAGTAAGTGATTATATCATGTTAGATGGTTATAATAATATTATGGAACTATCTAAAGCAGCTAATCTTCAATTACTTAGTAGATCAATTTCTTTCTATTGCTGCGTTATAATTTGTGGTATAATAGTATTGGCTAGGTATTTATTAGTGAGAAGAGGTAAAGAAGTATGATAGGATATTTTGATTATACGGTTATTTTAACGTATTTATCTTTACTATCAGCAACAACAGGTATTATTGTTTCACTTAGTGGGACGGGGCATCCCTATATGGGTATGTTTTTCTTGCTATTTTGTGGGTTATGTGATGCTTTTGATGGTAAAGTTGCTCGAACAAAAAAGAATAGAACAGAAAGAGAAAAGAAGTTTGGAATTCAAATAGATTCTTTATCTGATTTAGTAGCATTTGGTGTTTTACCTGCATGTATTGGTGCAGCAATGATTCGTGTATCCCCAACATTATTTCCAATATGTCATAAGAATTTTAATGGTTGGTATTGTGTTGCAATACGTTTTATAGCTTATGCAGTACTAGTTTTATATGCTTTGGCTGCTTTGATAAGACTTGCTTATTTTAATGTTACTGAAGATGAGAGACAACAAAAAGAAAAAGGTGCAGCTAGAAAGAGTTATACGGGATTACCAGTTACATCGTCATCATTGATATTTCCTGCGGTAATGCTTTTACAATATATTATTCCCATAGATATAACAATTGTATATTTTATAGTAATAATTATTACGGGAATTTCTTTCTTACTTAAGTTTGAAATAAAGAAACCTGAATTAAAGGGAATATTATTTATGGTTCTAATCGGAACTATTGAATTTATTCTACTTATAATTTTAAAAATTCTTCTTCATCATTAGGGAGTGAAGTATATGTCCACAGAGGAAAGTAAAATATTAAAATTTTTATATACTAACTTTATTGGTAGATGTATATTAAAAGTTTTAACATGGCGTTTTATTTCTAAACTCTGTGGTTTTTTTCTTGACTCAAGATTTTCGTCATTTTTAATAAAACCATTTGTAAAAAATAATAATATTAAACTTGATGATTATTATAGTGATAATTTTAAGAGTTTTAATGATTGTTTTTCGCGAAAGATAAAAGAGGGAATGCGAAAAATTAATGATGATGATAATGTATTAATATCACCATGTGATGGTTTAGTAAGTACTTATAAAATTAATGATGATTTAGTTTTAAATATTAAGAATAGTAAATATACCATTTCTTCATTATTAAAAAATGATGAAATAAGTGAGTATTATAAGAATGGGACATGTGTAGTTATAAGACTTTGTGTAAATCATTATCATCGATATTGTTATCCAGCAGATGGAAATAAGTTAGATAATATTTATATTAAAGGATGTCTTCATACAGTAAGACCAATAGCATTAGAACATACGAATGTATTTAGTGAAAATTCAAGAGAATATACGATTCTCAATACTGAATCTTTTGGCAAAGTTGTAATGATGGAAGTAGGAGCAATGTTAGTTGGAAGAATTAAAAACTATCATGGTGAGTATCATTTCAAAAAAGGAGAAGAGAAGGGAATGTTTCAGTATGGTGGATCGACCATTATCCTTCTTCTTGAAGATAAAGTTAAAGTAAATGAGAAATTCTTTAAAGAAACTGAAAATGGTGGAGAGGTACCAATTAAAATGGGAGAAGAACTAGGAAGGAAAAAGTAATGAAAAAAATATTTATAATAATGATGATGGTATTAGTATTATGTGGATGTGGAAGTACTAAAGAAGAAACTGAACCTCCTAAAGATTATAAGACTATCATGAAAGAAAAGGATTATGTCGTATTAGATGTAAGAAATAAGGATGAATATGATGAACTCCATGTTAGAGGAGCTATTAATATTCCTGTAGATAATATTGATGAATCAATTGAGTTAGATAAAAATAAAAACATCTTTGTATATTGTAGAAGTGGAAAAAGAAGTGCAAGGGCTTTTGAAAAATTAAAAAGTTTAGGTTATACCGTATATGACTTAGGTGGAATAGATAGTGTTGATTTAGATAAAGTATCAGCTGATGATATGAAAGTAAAAAGAATTGTTGATAAGACTAAGGATATGAAAGATTTTACTTGTGCAGAAGCTCTAGAAAACTTCTATAGTGATGAGAAGTATAACTATTATTTTCCTTGTATTAAGGGTGAATATATAGTCGTAGTATATAATGATGACTACGAAGAGAAAGTATCTGATTCTTTAAAAAATGGAACAATAACAATTAAAGATTTAGAT
>CAMXBB010000092.1 GCA_947179265.1 uncultured Bacillota bacterium | reverse complement strand
CCAGAAATTAAAGTAAAATCATTCGTTTCAGAACATAAAAAGAAGAATTAATTCTTCTTTTTTTTATAAATTAATAGTGGTAATTATCTTTAGTAATAAAAAATATGCTATAATTTATTTAGTAGAGTATTAAAGATTTTAAAATAATATTTAGAGGTGTATAGAATGTTATCTATTGAAAAACAAGAAGAATTAATGAGAATAGTAATAGAAGAAGTTGATGTCGCTATTAAAGAGGGAAATTCACCTTTTGCTGCAATATTAATCGATGATGATGGTAATATAATTGATATTGCTCATAATACGGCAAAGAGTATGTGCAATCCAACATTACATGCTGAAATTAATTTGATATCTAAGGTATGCCAAAAATTAAATACAAGAGATTTATCACAATATGCTTTGATGTCTAATGCTTGGAGTTGTAGTATGTGTGCATCAGCTAGTATAAAAGCTAAGATTAAAAACTTCTATTTTGGAGCTCCTAGTGAAGGTGATATGAATCCTAATATAACCGTTTTTGATATTAAGGAAAAGACTGTTGGTGATATAAGTATAACAACAGGAATTCTTGAAGAAGAATGTAAGTTACAAATCGAAGAAGCTAGAAAGAATTAGAGGTAAAAAAAGAGATGACCGATTTTAATAAAGTTAGAGAATATTATCGAGTATTTGATGAAAATAATCGCTTAATAAGTGATAATAGTGGAAAATTAGAATATGAGATGACTTTTAAAAATCTAAAGAAGTATTTACCACAAACAGGAAATATTCTTGATTTAGGAGGAGCGACTGGAGTATATACTTTCCCACTTGCAAGACTAGGGTATAAGATGTATTTAGCTGATCTTTCTCCTGATTTAATTAATCAAGCAAAGGATAAAATAGCGAAAGAAAATATTAGTAATGTTATCTCTTGTAATGTTGTTAATGCAGTAGATTTAAGTATATATAATGATGAACAATTTGATGCTGTTTTGTTATTTGGACCTTTATATCATCTTTTGGAAGAAAATGAAAGACAAGCATGTATTAGTGAAGTAAATAGAGTATTAAAACATGGTGGAAAAGTGTTTGCAAGTTTTATTCCATATCTTTCAGGAAGTATAGCAATAGTAAATCGTTTTTATAAACATCCTGAACAAGTAGATATAAATAATCTACAAGAAACTTTTAATACTGGTAGATTTAATAACCTTGATTCAGGTGGTTTTCAAGAGGGATATTATCCAACGTCAGATGAGGTAGAATCCTTGTTTGCAAATAATAATTTTGAAAAGATAAAAATATTCTCAATAAGAAGTTTTGCTTATGATAAGGAAGATAATCTATATAATATTGGGAATAAAGAAATGTTTGATACAATTATTGATTTAATTGAAAAAAGTTCAGAATATAAAGAGATAATAGAAACTTGTGGACATGCCATGTATATAGGAATGAAGAAATAGAAAGGAATGATGAGAATGTTATTTGATATTATTGGTTGGATAGGTATGATTTTAGTATTAGTAGCTTATGTATTACTATCAACAAATAAAATAAAGAGTGGTATGCTATATCAAATTTTAAATTTACTAGCTGGTATTTTTATGGCGATAGGTCTTTATCCAAAAAATGCTTGGTTTTCTTTTACCCTACAAATCATATGGGCGATAGTTGCTCTTGTAGCTATAATAAAAATTAAAAAAAATAGTTAAAAGATTGTAAGGTGATATGATGTTAGAAGAAAAAGTATTAGAACTAGTTAGTTTAGCTAAGAATAATTTACATGAATGTTTAAGCACTACGGAATATTTCAGTTTAGAAGATGCAATACTTTCTGATTATGTAGAATTCTTAAAACTAGGTATTGAGGAATGTTTGATAACGGAAAATAATATTGAGATATTTAAAATTAAAGAGGTAGTATTTAACCCTAACGGTAATGCTTATGCTTCATGGTGCTTTGGAACATTAACCTTACAACCAAGATTTTTTTTAGAAAGAACAAGAGATGAACAAAGAAATGTTTTATTTCATGAGTTAATTCATTCATTGATGGAAGAATTTTTAGTTATGAGTCCTTATGCTAGAAACTTCTCTAATTTCTGTTTGCGTATTTCTAGTTATATCCCATCATCAGAATTAGATTCCTTATTTGAAACATTTAAGGACCTTATCGAATTAGATGGTTATTATACTAAAAATGTTGCTAATCTAGCTCGTGATGTAACAACTTTTATTAATGAAGTAACGACTCAAAATCTAGCAGAAATTTTAGCGAATAAAACTTCTTCAAGAAAGAGAAGTCCTTATAGAAGAGTAGAATCTAAGATATTAACTGAAGATACGATACTGGAATCAAATTTTGTAACTTATCCAGAATATCAACAGATATTTAATACTTTTCTTCGAACTATTAATGGTCTTGGAAATATTCAAGATGATGAAGAATTATTTTTTAAATATTTTGAAATGTTAAGAAAAGGTGTTATATGGCAACAGATAATCGGAACATATAGTGAATCCAATCAATTACCAGAGTTATTTAAATATCTAACGATGATGACATTACTTAAACTTATAAAAGATTCAAGTATGGGAATAGATGTAACTTATGAAGGAGATAAAGAATTGCTGACTGGTATGTTGAATTCGATGTGTAAAAATATGGAAGTTCTTCGTAATACCTCAGAATTAAAAAAGTATCCTTATGAAGAATACCCACCACCACCTCCAATAAAGATTTCTTTTGGAGTTAAATAAGAATAATGGAAAAGATGATGTTAATTGAAAATAAATGAACCAAAGATTGATAAAGCAGAAGTAAGTAACTTTTTTGATGATTGTAAGGATAATATTTTCTATGATTCAATATATGAAATAAGTGATTATCATGATGTTGAGATAATTGATGCTACATTTGATGGGTGTGTGTTTAAAAATATCGACTTTTCAACTATCAAACTTATAGATGTGGAAATCATTGATTGTGTATTTGATGGATGTGATCTTTCCAATCAAAAATTTGATTTTAAATTACTTCAAAGAGTAAGATTTAATAATTGTCGAATGTTAGGAGTAAGTTTTATAACTTCTAGTTTAAAAGATGTCGAGATTATATCTTCTAAAGCTAATTATATTAATATGACTGAAGCATCTTTAAAGAATGTAAGAATAAGCGATACTGACATGGAAGAGATGACATTCATGGATACTAAACTTAAAGATGTTGAATTTAATAATGTTAACTTCAATCATTCGGAGATTAATAATACTTCACTTAAAGATATCGATTTTTCAACATGTAATATCTCTAACTTAATGGTTGATTTTATATCATTAAAAGGTATGATAATCGATCCTTTTCAAGCTCATGAATTGATTTCAATGCTAGGAGTTATTTGTAAGTAATATAATATTTTAGGAGGAGTTAAATGAAAGAGTTTTATAATAATCATTTATGGTTAAGAGTAATAACTAAAGCATCGATAGTTATATTAATCTTATTTATCATAATTATTATTGGAGCATTTTTATTCTTAAAATTTTGGCCACAAATAGGTGGTAGATCTACTGATGAAGATTATCAAAAGTATAAGGAACGTGGAGCACTCATTACGGATAATACTTTTAGAAATGAAGTAGATGTGGAAATATTAACCAATAATGGTCCAAATAACTTTACTTCTACAAAAGGGAAGCGACCTAAAGATGAAATAAAAACTGTAAAACCTGAGTTTATTGAAAAGCCAGGTAAGGATGAATTCTCAGTAACTTGGTTAGGTCATTCAACTGTATTTATTCAAATCGATGGAAAAAATATTATTGTTGATCCAATGTTTAGTACTTATTCATCTCCATTACAAATAGTTGGTCCAAAAAGGTTTAGCTATTCACCTGTAAATGCAGATGACTTACCAGATATCGATTATGTACTTATTACTCATGATCATTATGATCATTTGGATTATGATACCATAAAAGACTTAGATAAAAAGGTTTCTAAGTTCATCGTTCCCTTAGGTGTTGATAAACATTTATTAAGGTGGGGAATAGATGAGAATAAAATAATTGATATGGCATGGTGGGAAGAATATGAAGATGATACTTTATTGATTGCTTGTACACCTGCACAACATTATTCCAATAGAAGTATTAATGATCATAATTTTACATTGTGGGCATCCTTCGTTTTAAAGGGAGAAAACTATTCCCTTTATGATAGTGGTGATAGTGGTTTTGGACCTCATTTTGATGAGATTAATGAAAAATATGGGGACTTTGATTTAGCATTAATTGAAGATGGACAATATGATAATAACTGGGCAAGTATTCATATGAAACCAGAAGAGTCGGTTAAGGCAGGAAAAATTTTAAATGCTAATGTGATAATGCCAATCCATTGGGGAGCATTTAGTTTAGCGAATCATCCATGGGATGATTCAGTAATTAGATTTAAAAATGAAGCTGAAAAAGAAAATATTAAAGCCGTTACCCCGGAGATTGGTAAAACCATAACTAATGAGACGTATGAAACCTATGAAAGTAATTGGTGGGAAAATTATAATTAGGTTGATTATATGAATATATATTATTTTAAGGAGAGAATATGGCAGTTGGAGTTTTAATTAAAGATAAAAGAATTTTAAAGAAAAAATTACGAATCGAAGATTTTATATTAGATGGCATGTCTTATGGAATCATCGATAGTAATTTTAGATTAGATGAAGGAAAGCTAGGAACAAATATTGTAGTATTTGATAAGAAAGATATCATAAGAGGATTTGAAATAAGTTTGAGTGATAATGGAGTTAATCTTTATATGTCATTACCTACAAGTGATGCTGAAATAAAGAGATTCTATGATTATATAAAAAAGATATGTGAAATGTTACACACGAAGACTTTCATTCGTGAAGAAGAGGAAATGAATTTAGTTGATATTGATGGATGTATCGATATTGATATTAAAACAAGCATTGATGCTTTAGAATCCATGGAAAAAAATATAAAGAATAACGAATATAAATCAATGTATATCTTTGGGGTATATAATCCGATATCACTTGGAAAAAAAGAGATTGAATTTATTAATAGAGATCCTAAAAAGCTAGGAGAATTACTCCATAAATTACAATCAATAGATGCCTATTATGCAGTGCCTCAAGTATTTGTGCGTGAAGAAAATGATTATTTAGGTGTTTATACATTACTTCCCAATGTTCAAACCATCTATCCTTTTGAACCAACCGTTTTTATGAATGAGGATATAAAAGTTAATAAATGGGAGATAATAATCGTTGCGGGAGATAATGTCAGTGGAACTATGGATTATAGTAAATTTATTGAGAATGTCGATAAATCCAATATTTATGATGCTGATCATTTTTTAATAGAAGTAGATGATAAACTTCTTGATAAGCTTACTAAATTTATTAAAGAAAGATAATAGTTGTAAAGCACTCATAACTATTAAGTAAATTCATTGTAATAGTATGGTATAATTTAGATATTGAATAAGGAGAATAAAAATGCCAGAAGCAATGAATGAAAATAATGATATAAATGTATCTAAAAAATCACATCCGCTGTTATTTAGTTTAATATTTTTTAGTATAGCTATAGTTTTATGCGTTATCTCAGTATCAGAATTTTTAATCTATAAACAAAAGAATGAAACTTTTATTGAAGTAATTGGTAAAATTGTTGATTATAATAGTGATAAAGATGATCGATTAAGAGCAATCATAGCTGAGTATGAAGTTGATGGACAAAAATATGAGCTGAATTCCAAAAAATATGTTGATATTCCCGATTCAATAGGGTCAGTTGTTTCAATAAAATATAATCCTGATAATCCTAGTGAAGCAATATTTACTTATGAAAAAACAGGTTTTACATTTATAGCTATTTCTTTTGGTGTTTTATTTTTTGGTATTTTTAATTAATTTGGGGGTTTATGAAAAAATTTTAAAAAGGAGGAACCGGAAATGGAAGAAAGGCCTGA
>CAMXBB010000091.1 GCA_947179265.1 uncultured Bacillota bacterium | reverse complement strand
GTGTATAATCTTATATATTTGAATCCTTTAGATTTAGCTAAATCAATTGTGCTTTGCAATAACTCTTTTCCAAGATTTTGATTTCGATATTCTTTTAAAATTCCATACCATCCAATCCAAGCACTATCTAAATCAAAATTATAATAATATAATCCCGTTATTCCAACATATTTGTTATCAATCTTAGCTAGATAATATTTGATATGGTCATCTATATATGCAATACCAGTTTTCTTAATAAATAGGTCTCTATCTAGAGAAGCTAAGATGTTTATAGTTCCATCTTCATTAGGAAATATACTGTTTTGTATATCTATAGCTTCTTTATAATTATCTTTATCTATAATAACTAGTTCCATGTTATCATACTCCTTTAGTATTCATAAATAATTCTTCTTTTAATTTTTCAAATATAGGAACATTTCCCTTAAAGCTCTTTGGAGAAATTGGACTAGGGTGATATATAGGTAATATTTTATAACCATTTACTTCATATATGTTACCAACAACATCTGCAAATTTATCAAATTTAAAATCAAGTAGGTTTCTTGTTGGGAATTCTCCCAAAGTAATTATTAATTTAGGATTTAATATTTTTAGTTGTTCTAACATTATACTTTTACAATTAGTAGAACAAGTTTTTAAGTTTTTTCGCATTAATGGATAACATTTAACAGATTCTAGAAATGTTGTTTCAAAGATATTTCTATCTATAATACAAAAAAGCTTTTGTAATATAACTCCACTAGGTAATACTTTACCATTAACATCACACCATAATTTGTGACTTTTTCGCCATCCATTATTAGCAGGAGCTTCTCCAATAAGAACAATATCATTATCATTTCCTAAGAAAACAGTGGCATCATTAGGAAATTTCTCAACTAATTTTTTACAAGAATTACATGAGAAAACTTTTTCATCTATTTGTTTTAATAGTTTATCTATCAATCTAGTCTTTAATATTTGGTATCTATTCATTGTTTCAGTATCTACATTTTTTCTATCTATAATTTGATAATTTTTATATTCTATCTCATGATTAAATTGCTTGGATGTTAAATCGATAATTTCATTATCTATTAAGTTAAAGTAGTGGCTTATGTCATTAACTTTTATTTTACAAATGTCTCCACCAAAGTAATCATTAATTATGAGAGATGTTATTGTACACATACCATAGCACTTATTACTTTCATTCCAATTATCTCGAATTTTGGGATAACATAAATCTTTTGAATAACAATCAATTAATAATTCTTTGATATTTTCCATATTCATGCTTAACACCTCATTTAATAATACTATTATATCAAAGCATGAGCATCTTTTCTTGTATTTTATGAGAGATTTATTTCAAAAATTATATTTCTAGTATATAATATAGTTTAAACGGAGGAATATTATGACTGAAGATATATTGAATAAAATTAGAGAAAAAAGAAGGGAAGCTCAACCTGTTATAGAAGAATATAATAATCGTGCAAGAATAGAAAATGAACTTGCTAAACAAGAAAGAGCTAAGAAAGAATTGGGTTTACCTTATATTGAAGGTTTAGGAAGACCTATACAAGATGAAGATGATGTAATCATGGAAATCTATAGGGGATATCGTAGAGAAATAGAAGAGGATGACACACACAATATCTTTGTTTATATTGGTACTTATAAATCTCTTTCTCCTTCTTTTAATCAAGTAGAGGCAGGTGCTCCTTTTGAAGAATTAGTAGATCGAGATGATCCGGAGGCGGATTTTAGAGTTTATAATAATCTAGAAGGGATTTGGAGTTATAGATTTAGTATTCCTGAATCTTTAGAATTTGAAAGAAATCATACCGTTTTATTTCCAATGTGGTTTGAAGATGCTTTAGAAGATTTTGTTTTAACGTCAGTGAAGGAGAGTCAAGAAAAAGCTGTTTCTTTGGTATTGGAAAGATATAAAAAATAAATGGAATTGGATTGTGATAAAAATGAATCTAAATGAAATAAATAAAAGAATAAGTGATAGAACAGAATGCTTTTATTGGCAAACAGATAGAAAAATAAGTGCAGAAGAAGCCGCAACGATATGGAAAGATCGACATTCTGCTATATCAAATGAAGAATTACAAGAAATAATAACTAAAGAATTAACGGAAGATAGATTAGTTTGTATTAAACCATTTGATGTTAATGCCCAAACTAGTTTAGGTAATGTTAATTCAATAAGAGTAGGAGTTTTAGAAAGTGGAAAAGAAATAATTATAAGATGTCATCCAAAAGGTGTTAAAAATGGTTATTTTTATGCTGAGAGTTTAGCTTCTAGTATAGCTTTAGCAGATGGACTTCCTGCTTATAAAACATACTGTATTCACGATTTAGAACATGAAAGCGATATTTCTTTTCAAATTATTGAAAGATTAAATGGAGATACAATTCAATTTTGTTTAAAAGATCATCCTGAAAAGGAAGAACAACTAGTTATTGAAATGGGAAAAACAATGGCAAGACTTCATAAAATAAAAGTTAATGGTTTTGGCCCTTTCGATAATGAAAAAGCTAAAAATGGTAATTTAGTTGGAATGCATAAAACACTAAAAGATTCAATTAATGCTGGATTAGAAGAAAATCTTGAAAGATTAGTTACCTACAATATTTTAACCAAGGAAGTTGCAGAAAAGATGAGAAAACTATTTGAAGATAATGACTTGCTTAATTCTTCTGAATCAGTTTTAATTCATAATGATTTTGCTGATTGGAATTTATTAACAGATGGCGATATTATAACTGGTATTATAGATTGGGATGAATGTGTTGCAGGACATCCTATTCAAGAAATAGCTTGTTGGTCAACATTCTTTGATCCTGAGAGAATAAAACCATTTTTAAAAGGTTATTTTAGTGAAACTCCAATGTATGATAATTTTGATGAGATGTTTCAATTAATGAGATTAAGGTATACGATTTCAAAGATGGCCTTAAGAGTAAAAAGATATACTTATGAACAAACTCCTTTCTTAAAAGGAATGATTGAAAAGGGAGAGAAACATTTAGAGGAATTATCTGCTATTTTTAATCTTAGTGATAATTCTGTAAAAAAAGTAAAGGAGAAAAATTAATGAAAACTATAGGAATCATCGGTGGAATGAGCTATGAATCAAGTGTTCATTACTATGAAAGAATAAATAATCAAGTTAACGAGATTGCTGGTGGTTTAACTTGTGCAAAAATGATTATCTATAATGTTAATTTCGAAGAGATAAGAAAATTAATGTTAGAAAATAAATGGGATGAAATTGGAGTAGAACTTGCTAGAATTGCCAAAGTATTAGAAAGTGCGGGAGCAGATTATATTGTAATCGCAACGAATACAATGCATAAGCTAGCAGATTATGTTCAAAGTCAAATTGGAATACCTCTTATTCATATTGCTGACTCGGTTGCTGATAAGTGTAAGGAAAGCAATATATTAAATGTTGGTTTATTAGGTACTAAATATACAATGGTTGAAAATTTCCTTGTTGATAGATTGAGAAAAAATGGACTAACTGTTACTACACCTCAAGATAAAGAAACGATTGATGAAATCGATAGAATAATATTTGATGAGTTATGCAAAGGAGAAATAAAAGATTCTTCAAGAGAGTATTACAAGAAAGCTATTCGTCAAATGATTAGTGAAGAGGGAATTGAAGGTATTATTTTAGGATGTACTGAAATAGAGATGTTAATAAAAGAAAGTGATTTAGACATTCCGATATTTGATACAACACAATCTCATATTGATACAATTGTTGATTGTTCATTAGAAAAAAAGTTAATAAAAAAAGGATAAAAATGGTTAGAGAGAATACCGGAGGTATTATTTTATGAAGAAAATTTCCACAAATCATGATGATTGTTCATTTGAAAATAAACATAAATTTGAAGAGTTACTTAATAAAGTTAAAGCACTTGGAGGAAGCATAATAAAGAATGGTAAACAAACTTGTATTATGGCTATGATGGTTGGATGTGTGTTATTTTCTGTAAGTAATATTTATAAAGCTGGGACTGATGTATTTGAATTTGCTATTACTTACAGTTTAAACGATCAAGTTAATGAATTTGTAATCTCATATAATGATAATACTATTAAAAATTTTACTGATGGGGTAGTAGTTGCTAAGGTTGCATCCTCATTTGAAAAAAAATATCATTTTCAAAATAATTATCTTTATGATAATCAGGGAAATTATATCTCTTTAGACGATTCTGATAAACCAGTTTGTTTACTTCATTGTAAGATTGATAGTCAAACTTTAAATAACATGCAACTACCATTTTCTCGAGTAAAAATATTGACTCTAAATGAATGTAGTATAGATAATGAATGCATAGAATCATTCCCTAGATCTTTAGAAGAATTATCATTAGATAGATGTACTTATATAACTAATTTAGATCTATTACCTTGGATATGTCCTAATATTACAAAATTATCGTTAAATGCTATTCCAAATTTATCAGATTTGAGTTTTATTTATCGTTTACCTAATTTGAAAGAATTATATATATCTGATTCAGCATACATAACAGAGGAATTATTAAGTTATTTAGAAGCTAATAATATAACTACAAATCTAACAGAAAAAGATGTTTCTAATTCAAAAAGAATCGATGAAATAATTAGTAGTATTATTACTCCAACAATGAGTGATAGGGAAAAGATACAAGCAATATGTTTATATGTTTTAGATAATGTTGATTATGATGCTACTAAGGTAATTGTAAGTAATCTTAATCCATTAAATTGTGTTTTAGAAGACGGAAAAGGAGTCTGTGCGTCATATACTTATTTAACTAATGTATTATTAGGTAAAGCTAATATTAGTTCTTTTAAGGTAGGTAATGGGGGACATTCTTGGAATCTTGTTGATTTAGATGATAAATATTATTATATTGATACTACCAATATGGATGAGGGATATCTTTATAATCTCTTATTAAGAGCTTTAAATATAACAAAATTTTATATGATAGATCCAAGTAATACTCTAACAACACCAATGAGTAGTCCTTTAGAGAATAAAACAATTATTCCTTTATCTTTAATCGAAGATATTCAAAAAGGAACATCAGAAAAGGATATATTTGAAAGATACGGAGGACAAGCTGGAAATTTTGGTGTAATACTAGCAAGTATGTTATCTGTTATTGTAACATATCTGGGTTTTAGTTATACACTAAAAATAATTCAAGAAGCTCCAAGCCTTTATTCTAATATAAAAAAAGATTATAATGATCTAGTCGAAGAATTTAATAATCCTAAGATGAAATAATTGACTTAATGTTAATTTTATGGTAGTGTATGGACCATAAATTTATTACATGAAAGGGAAAAAATATGATAGAAGAAATAAAAAATGATATTGCTATTCTTGAAGAGGAGATTTCGGAGGCTTGCGATAAATTTAATTCTAGACTTGAGAATAATCCTTTAGGACTTATGATATATAAGCAATCAATGGATAATATGTTATGTGGAGATTATGTTCCTTCTGAATCTGCTCATAAATTTTATGAAACTTATAGTACTTTATTTGATTTTGCTGAAACCTATAAGATAACACATCCAGAAGAAGGAAAAGCCACAATTAATGCTAATCTTGAAAGATTTTGTGTGGAAGATGAAACAATTAGAAGACATCTAACAGCTCATCTTTATATAGCAACTGAAGAAAGTATTGCGTATTTTGCGCATGTTATTGTTGGATTATATAACACTTTATCATGGCTTGATTATGATGAAATAGTTAATTTAAGAAAAATTCTTCAAGTAAAAAGGGAAAGACTTGCATCTTTGGAGGCTGAACAACCTGATCCAATGTTACCATCATTTGAAAGTTTTGATGAGCAATTAGAAAGATTTGGAGAAGCAACTAAAATGATTGAAGATGCAACTAGAAGTCTAGTTAATAAAGGTGCAAGAAAACTTCTTAAGCTTGCAAAATATGTTAAGGAAAAAACTGATAAAAAATAGAATATTATAATTAATAAAAAGTCGATTAGTATATGAGCTTATTTTGTAT
>CAMXBB010000090.1 GCA_947179265.1 uncultured Bacillota bacterium | reverse complement strand
ATTCAAAATTTACTAAATCATTTGCTATTTCTCCATTATTTATTCTAGTTACATAATCAACTAAGAAGTCTCTCCATTCAACTCCTAAATTTCCTACATATCTTATTGCTCTTATTAACTTTTTATAATTCTTTTCTTCTTCTGTTTCGTTACTAAAAATACCCATACTATTCCCCTCTTACTAACATTAATATTTTTGATTTATTTACTAAATCACTCTTATGTATCAATTCTTCTTTTCTTCCTAAAGATACAAGATTTTCTCTTTTTATTCCTTCAATTCCTGATTTGCTCTCAATGGCATGATAGAAATTTTTACCACTAGCTTTATAATTAGATGTTGAATCATCAAAGCTTGTTTCTATAACAAACACATGATCATCGGGATCAACTGAAAAACCAATAGTCGTTTTATCTACTTGATCTAAAACCATATCATTAGCATCTACTGCTACTGTCTTATTTCTCTTATATGTCTTTGAGTAGAACTCTTTTTTCATAAAACAATTATCAGATATTTGAATATACATCGAATCGATACCAATCATCTTCTCAGTTTCACTTAATTCATCAATAGATGTATCTATACCATATAAAGCTCCCCAAGGTAATTTAAACCACTCTAATTTTGTATCATAATCTAAATCAGCAAGGTTTTTATTATCCAATGGAATTCCTTCTAAATCCTCATTTGTATAACAAATAGTTAAACCTTTTCTTTCAACATCAAAGACACTCTTTACTACTCCATTGGTAACACTCATTTTAGATGTTGCGACTAATTCATTCTTATCTACTGTCATGGTAACAATAATACCATCATTTGCAAATTCTATTTTTACTTTGATTGGTTCACTCTTACCTAGCATTCCTGCTATATGGAAAACATACTCATCGCTACTAACCTTTTCATAAGTAAATGGAAATATTGTATCTATACCATCTACTCTACCATTTAAGATATAATTATCACGATAACCACTTAATTCACTATCTATTGAAACTACTCTATCAGTTAAAGAAAATAGTTTCTCTAAATGATATATTAATACTGGAATAAATGGTCTAACTTCATCACGTTGAAAACATAAACTTTGATTATATGAATCTTTTCCATCATAGAATCCATATACTTCATTCTTTCTTTTTAGTTCTCCACTTTCTAATATACTTAAACTACGTTCATCGATAAGAATTGTACTTCTAAGCCTAAAAGGATCGGTTAAAGCATCTTCAACGATATTATTCTTTTCATCTTGATAGACTTCCATGACCTTTTTTACATAGACATCATAATACTTATCTTTACAACAAAGATTTAATACTTTACCACCATCATAAACAATTAATATTGTTGGCATTACTATCATCTTAGATGGTGAAGGTGTTACTAAATCCCAAATTTTAATTGATTCTAAATTCCTAATGTTATATATTTCTACTAACTCAGGATCCATACCATATACTTGCATAAAGTCCCCCTTTATATAGGTGTATAATATACTACAATTTTACTTGTTTTGTCAAATCTCGTCAAATTAAAAAGAAGCCTTTACTTATTGGCTTCATCATAAGCTTTTCTTACCGCTTTAGCTAACTCATTTGCACAAGAGGTCCCTCTGAATCCGCAGGTTATCCCACCGATTCTTTTTTCAATCTCTTCAGCTGTCAATCCTTCAACTAATTTAGGTACTGCTTGTAAATTACCTGGGCATCCTCCACCCATATATTTAACATTAGTTACAATATTACCATTAAGTTCAAAACTAATCTTTTTTGAACAAGTATTTTCTGTTTCATAAATATACTCCATACATCCTCCAATTAAAAATACTTTTATATTCCTTTTTCTGAATAATTACCTAAAATAATTATATTTCAATAATTTATTTAAATCAAACAAAAAGTGAGATATCATTATTATCCCACTTTATATTAAGCTACTACATAAGGATTGTTAGACGTTCCATCTCCACCTAATATCATTGTTTCGCGTTTTAGGACAATTGCTGGACGGACGCCCATAACGGTATCCGTGGAGTTGCACGACACACTACCTTTAGCACTAACACCAGCATTGCTATAGTAATAACCACCAACACTACCGGTATACGGCGACATTAACCAATAATGATTGCCTGTATATAGGTATGATTTATTATCAAATATATGTCCTGCTATTATTGCTTCATCAAAAGTTAACAATCCAACTGGATATGTTAATGCTCCATTTCCTTTTGTTGTATCTCTTACTGTAAATCTATCATTTTGGTTTGGGCATGCAGCCTCATCTTTTAATGCTGGTTTCGGGAACGTAGTTAGCTCCCTTGTTCCGTATGCTCCAAAATATGTTGTTTTTGTTGCATCTTCATTTTTTAGATACCCGCTTTTTGCTATACTTCTATCATTACACCATACAGCATCTTCTAGTTTACTTTCATAATCTAAAAGGTTACTTGCAAACCACGTATCTATTACTGTCTTTATCGGTGAATTGTTTGTGTTTGCAAAAGAATTACCTATTACATCTTCTAATTTATTTCCACCTTTTAATGGTAGTGCATATACTCTATAAGTAGTAGCATCCCACCTCTGATAATAATATACATAATATACCGTACTACAAGTTCCAGTAGTTGTTAACTTACATGTATAATGCTTTGTTTTAATATTTGTTATCTTATCTGATGCTGATGTTTCTGTCAATGTATATACTCCATCATTATATGTTACATCACTTCCATATACATATGCTGTATCGGTCCAGTATGTATATGAATATCTTGTTCCATACATATATCCGACATCTGCTAATGTATTGTAACTAGTACCAAATTTTGATGTTGAGCTTAATTGTGAATCAGTCTCAGTATTATCACAATTAGTCCCTTTAACTCCAATCACTCTATCCATACTAAATACTATATTATCTGATGTTTTATCAGAAGATGAAGCATATCCTTTGCTATACTTAACTTCTATAATATCTGTTGCACTTAGATTTCCAAGAAATTTTTGTGCAGTTTTCTCTCCACTTGCACCATCAACCTTTACAACTCCGTTTACATATACATATATGTGGCTATAAGTCGCATAACTACTTATTGTATAATCTATTACATATTCACCTGACTCTTGTACATTAAATTTGATAGAAGAATTTGTAGACGCAACATGATTATTACTTGTCCATTTCTTTGTTTCTTCATCATATGTATATGCATATGTAGAATCGTTGATTATATTAGTATATTCCGATTTTTCAACTGGTTGAACTTGATAATCATTTTTTATAACACCATTATATATTAACTTAGTTCCACCTTTTTCCGTTGTACGAACTATCTTCCAACAGAATCCTCCAAACAATACATTATTATTATCTACTTCACCACGATAATAATATATTGGATATTCATCATTTTGTGTTTCCGCTTTTAAATATAATCCTTTTCCATTAGTATTTGATGGTAATTGACTAAAATTTATTCCATAGATACCAGCTACATATTTACTTTTTGCAGTATCTGATCCTTCACTTGTACTAAGTAATATAGTCCTAAAAGTAGTCTTCTCTCTTTCAACACCACTTCCATCGTCTTGAACAAACTCTGTAGTAAAGATTAAGTCTAATGCTTCGGCTGATGATGGTAAATCATCTACTGTTATATCTTTTAAAAATTCAACACGTACTTTTATTATATCCATTTCCCCTGATTTTAGAAGATCATTATTGTTGATTTCAACGCCATCTATATATTCATAGTTTATACTTATATATTTTTCTTGTTCTTCGGTTAAACCATTTACGGCCACATTAGATATTTTAGCATCTAAAGATCCTTTATTAACAATATTTGCTTTAAACTCATAATATTGTCCAGGTGTAGTAAAATCCAAACTAAAATCTATTTTTTTATCATCACTTGCATTGATAGTTGCTGGAGTTTTAGCTTCCATACTACCTTCTGAAACTATTAGATTTTCAAAGTGTACATCAAAAGTTATCTTTCCTATTGTAGTATTAGAAGTTATTCCTAATGTTGTGCTTATTACTGCAAAACCTATCGCAATAAACATTAAGGCGATACTCATAATAGCGATTTTATTATTTTTTATATAATTTTTTCTATTCTTTAGTTTATACATACCTTTCACATCTTTCTAGGATTACCTATTATAAATAAATTATATATTAAATATTCAATAATATCAATTGGCTTATGGAAAATTTGTCAAAAAAAGAAAGTGAAATTCATCACTTTCTTTTAAAGCATTTAGTTTATTCAACTACATATGGATTAGATGCTGTACCTTTTCCACTTGTTGCTACTATTCCTTTTTTTAATACGATTGATGGGCGAACACCTAAACTGCTATAAAGGGTATAACCATACAAACTTCCAGAAGAAGTAACGTAGAATCCATAAGATTTATTGCCAGTATTAGCAGGTGACATTATCCAGTAACCTTGTCCATTTATTAAATATGAACTACTTTCGCTTCCAAACCAAACACCCGCTAAAATTGTTTCTTCAGCTGTTAGAGTACCTACCGGATATGTAAGTGATCCATTACCATTTGTTGTATCACTTACAGTAAATCTATCATTTGGATTTTGACAAGCTTCATTATTCTTTATATATGGTGAATACGAAACATTTGGAGATGGCAAGTAGTTCATATTTCTATCCATTACATTAAAATTAGATAAACCACTATTCAATGTTAAATCATAATCTTTAAGATATCCTCCATTTGAAATACTTCGATCATTACACCATACTGCATCTTCTAATTTGCTTTCTTGACTTACCAAATGGTCTTTAAACCATGTATCTATTGCGCTCTTTAATGCTGAATCATGACTATTTGCAAATGATTCGTTTATAATATGTTCTAATTTTTTACCTTCCGTTAGAGCTATTGCATACACGTCATTATTGTAACTAGAGAAACTATGTACATAATATACCGTATCACATGTTCCAGAAGTTGTTAACCTACATGTATAATGCTTTGTTTTAACATTTGCAATAGTATTAGATGAGGATGGATTTGTTAAAGTATATACCCCATTATTATAAGTTACATCACTTCCATATACATATGCTGTATCTTTCCATGATGTATACGAATATCTTGTTCCATACATATATCCTACACCTGCTAACGTATCAGAGTCTGCCATGACATTAGTACTATACACAGATGTACCTATTTGAGAAGCTGTCCCAGTATTATTACACTGATTACTATTTGCAACTCCATCATATATTAGCTTTGTTCCTCCTTGTTCGGTCGTTCTTACTATCTTCCAGCAATATCCGCCAAATAGAACATGATTATTTTCGATTTCCCCTCGATAATAGTATATCGGGTATTCATCATTTTCAGTTCCTGCTCTTAAGTATAATCCTTTTCCATTAGTATCTGAAGAGTTCATCCCAAAATCAATTCCTGTTGGACTAGAAACGAATTCACTTGACATGCTATCAATAGAGCCTAGCATATTTTGTCCTAAGATAGTTACTTCAGCTGTCGATTTATCTTTTTCAATTCCTGTTCCATCATCTTGTATAAATTCAGTTTCAAAAGTTAGATTCAATGGTTCATCAGTTCCAGGCAAATCTTCTACATCGATATCTCTCAAGAATTCCACTCTTACCTTTATCGAAGCTTTATCGCCAGATTTTAAAAGATCATTATTTTCTATAGGAGCTCCCAATAAATATTTATAACTTACTTTAATATACTTTCTTTGTTCATCTGTTAAGCCATCTACTTTAACTAAATTTACTTTAGCATCTAAAGTTCCTTTATTTACGATATCTGCTATAAATTCATAATATTGTCCTGGAGTCTTTAAGTCTAAGCTAAAATTAATTTTAGTCTTATCATCTCCATTTATAGTAGCTGGAGTTTTAGCAGTCATACTACCTTCAGAAACTTGCAAATTCTCAAAATGAACATCAAATGTTATTTTACCTATTGTTGAATTTGAAGTTATTCCTAGTGTTGTACTTATTACTGCAAATCCTACTACAATAAACATTAATGCAATACATATAAT
>CAMXBB010000089.1 GCA_947179265.1 uncultured Bacillota bacterium | reverse complement strand
TGAAAAGGTTTGATATCTTTATCTTTTAATAGTTCATTAACTCTTTCTATTAACATTTGATTCTAATGTAATATATCAACATATATTACAAAATTACTTATAATATAAAGAACTATTATTAGGATTCCTAGCATTATAAGATCAAATGAATATCGTTTAATATTGATTAGAAGTTTCTTTCCTCCAGTATAACTCAATATGGTTATCTTTGAGTAATAATTAGCTTTTACAATATCTTCAAAATCCTTTTCATCGACTAATACTATTAGATAGTCCTTATAATCTTTTATGTCATATAGGTTGATATCTCTTTTTAAACATTTATCTATAAATCTTTTGGTATTATCTTCAACTTTGATATATATCATATAACTTTAACACTTTCTACAGTACCGCTTATCTTTAGTTCATTAACAATACTTTTCTTTAAGATAAAGTTTGCTCCAACTATTTTATATATTTTACCATCAATCTCTATTAGGATCTCTTTATCTTCAATATTAATTATTTTGCTATAATTCTTTATATATATATCATTTGGCATTACTATTATGTAATATTTCTCTTTATCTAGATATGATTTTAAGATATCAAACATATATATCACCAATAAATTATATGTAAATATAAAAAAAATATCGTATAATTACGATAATTTTTCTTTAACAATCTTTGATACTTTTGACATATCAGCAGAAGCACCAACTTTAGCAGAAACATTTTTTATTACTGTTCCCATCTCTTTCATTGATGTTGCATTAACCTCTTTGATTACTTCATCGATGATTTTCATTAAAGCTTCATCAGATAATTCTTCAGGTAGATAAGTAGATAATATCTCTACTTCCTTTTTTAGATTATCTACCATGTCCATCTTATTATATTTAGTATATTCCTCAATTGAAGAATTACGTTTCTTTACTTCTCTTTTTATTACTGCAATTACTTCATCATCAGTTAAGTCCTTTTTTTGAGCAATTGTTTCATTTTGAACAGCACTCTTAAGCATTCTTATAACATCAAGTTTAAATTTATCCTTATCCTTCATTGCTGTTATTAAATCAGCTTTAATCTTATCAAACATAATAGTCATCTCCTGAAAGTATTATATAACAAAAAAAGGATAATTACTATCCATTTCTTTTGTTTCTCTTACGAGAGTTCTTAATCATTTCTTTTTTTGCTTCTCTTCTTTTTACGCCTGGTTTTTGATATTCTCTATGTTTCTTTAGTTCAGAAGGGACACCGCTTTTTGCGACTTTAACTTTAAATCTCTTTAAAGCACTATTTATATCACCGTTTTTTACTTCAACTTTTGTCATATTGCTTCCCTCCTCTCAATTTCACCAATATTATAATACACTTTATGTACGTTTGCAAGGGCTTTTTTCATGAGGAGGATTTAGATTGTAAAATTAGGGAAAACAAAAAAGGATTAGTTACAATCCTTTATTCATTATCCTCTTCGATTCTTTTTTCAAGCTCTTCTTGAAATTCATATTGTTTAGTGTTCATAAGATCATTCAAAGCTTCATCAATATCAACAGTTGCATTTTCATCCTTAGAGAATCCTTCACCTAATTGAGTTTCTTTACTATCTTCCTTTTCTTCTGATTCTTCTTTCTTTTCATCTTTATTGTCTTCAGGTTTGTCCTTTTTACGGAAGATAAGTATTCCCGCAACCACAATGATCAATAATCCAACTACCACAAGAACAACGATTAACCATACTTTAGAATCTTCTTTTTCATCAGTAGAATCCTTATCGTCTTTATCTTTATTATTGTCTTCAGGAGCAGCTATTATTATATTACCTTGAACATCAAACTTATATTCATTATTAATTATTTTTTTATACTCGCCTGGATAGGTCCTTTGGAATTCATCAATCTTAAGTGTTACTTGTATTCCGTCAGAATCTTTAAATGTTACTTGATCATTTATATATTTTAAAACTTCGATATTTTCTTCACTTAATCTATTAATTAAGATTTTATAAGTAACAGTTTCATCTCCACTGGCATTATCAACTGTTATCGTAAGAGTATTTGTTCCAATAACAAAATTATCAGTTCCTTTAGTTGATACATTAGCTTTATCATCTAAAGCTTTATATTTTAATATATCTTGAACAGTCGTAACAGTATTTGGTACTGATAATGTATATTCTGTTACTTCACTTGAGAAAGCTGGGGTTAACGTATAATTACCAATACTTAATGATTCCAATCTAGCACTATTATATGTTGTTTCACCACGATATACCGTAAAATTATAATAAAGAATCGTTCCATCAGCTGCTTGAACTTCAATTCTAATCTTGTTTTCACCTTGATCTAGTGTAACTGTGCTACTACCAGTAATAGCTTTACCACCAGATATGGTATAAGTTGCTCCACCATCTGTTGTTTCAGGTTTAAATCTGATGCTATTTATAGTGTCTGCTATTCCGTATATTGTGTAATCAGTTACATCTTTACTGAATTCTGGTGACATCTTTCCTTGAGATACACTTACTGATTTTAAAGTAGCATCATTTGATTTAGGTTCGTCCTTTTTAGGAACCTTTACTTCTGCTTGAATAGAGATATTCTCAATAGAATGATTATTGATTGATAACTCCTTTAAAACCACATCTACGTTTTGTTTTGATGTTGATGTATTCTTAAGTATTACATAAGCGACATTATGATTCCCCATAGCAAGAATACGATCTTCTGAAACTTGTGCAAAAACATATGTTCTTTTGTCAGTCTCTACGCTTCCAGAAAATACAGCCTCAATAGGTTCAATCTCACAATCAACATCTATCGATCTAACATCGCATGATATCTTTCCTTGTGATATTCTTTCCTCTGTATCAACTGAAATATAAATAGGTATTTTTGTTTCCCCATCATTCTTTATAACGTTCTTTTTGTCAAAATCATACGATGATGCATTAACAACATTCGGTATGATACTTATTAATAAAACCCCTAGAAATATTAAAGATAATTTAAATCTTCTATTCATATTTTATTCCCTTCTATCTTACATTGAATTATAGCAAATAATGTCTTATTATTCAATATTAAATTAACTTCTCAAGGATGCTATTCATGATGTATATCTTACTTGGATGGATAAATAGATATCCGTTTTTATAGATTAAATCCCCCGATTTAATTAATTCTTTTACAGGATAGATATCTTGAATGTTTGATCCATAGCGGTCATAGAAAGTATTAACATTTACTCCCTCTAATTTCCTAAAACCTAGCATAATCTCATTATCCATTTGTTCTTGATGAGTTATCAAATTTTCTTCACTTCTAAACTCACCAGATATATATTGATGAATATTTCTAGTATTATAATATCTAAAGCCATCCTTATATCCCCCGGCACCTAGACCAAATCCATAGTATTCATCATTATTCCAATAGTGTAGATTATGTTTTGATGAAAAGCCTTCTTTAGCAAAGTTACTAACCTCATAATGAATATATCCATTCTTTTTTAATGTTGAACAGATAGTGTCATACATCTTACGATCTAAATCTTCACTTATATAGGTTTTTCCTTCAATTTTAAGTTTGGTGTGATCTTCAAGGATTAAAGAATATGTTGAAATATGTGTTGGATTTAAACTAAGTAATTTGGTTAAATCTTTTTTTACAGTACTTAATCTCTCATCCGGAAGCGCATACATTAAATCTAAATTAATATTATCAATACCTCTTAAACGAAGCATATTAATCTTTTCTTCAATATCTTTAAAATCTAATTTCCTTTCAAGCATCTTTAAATTCTCTTCATCAAAGGATTCAATACCAATACTTACCCTATTAACTCCTCCCTCAACGATATCATCTAGTAACTCTTCAGTTATATCATCAGGATTACATTCAAAAGTGTATTCACAATTTGGAGTTCTATTGAAGATACTTAAAATTCTAAATAACTTAATTCTTTCCTCTTTTTTTAGACACGAAGGTGTTCCACCACCAATATAGATAGAGGAAATTCTTTCTCCTTCGTAATTGTCTTCGATTTCTCTTTTTAAAGCTTCTAAGTAATCCAAAACAAAGGAATCGATATGTAATACCTTAGGAAAATCACAATATGAACAGATATGCTCACAAAAAGGAATATGTACGTATACTGCTTCCATAATCATCACCTTATAATAAAATTTTAATATAAACGACACTAAATTACAATATTAATATAAAATTTACATTATTTTGTATATTAAAACATATGAAAAAAATAGAATAAAAATTATTCTATTTCTCAGTTTTTAAAACAGAAAGGAAGGCTTCAGGTGGTATTTCAACACTACCTACCATCTTCATTCGCTTCTTTCCTTCTTTTTGTTTCTCAAGTAGTTTCCTCTTTCGTGAGATATCGCCACCATAACATTTAGCTAATACATTTTTTCTTACTTGACTGATATTTTCACGAGCGATTACTTTTGATCCAATACTTGCTTGAATTGGAACTTGGAATAATTGTCTTGGAATTATCTCTTTTAGATTCTCGACAATCTTTTTTCCTCGTTGGTAAGCAAATTCCTTATGAACTATTAGACTTAAAGCATCTACAACCTCACCATTGATTAAGATATCCATCTTTACAAGGTCTTGTGCTTTATATCCACATAATTCATAATCAAATGATGCATAACCCTTAGTTGATGATTTAAGACGATCAAAGAAATCGTATACTATTTCGGATAGTGGTAAATCATAGTGGATGCTTACTCTAGTATCATTGATGTAATCAAGTGATTTATATATTCCACGTTTATCTTGGCATAATTCCATTATTGGACCAATATATTCACTAGGAACAAAGATATTGGTTGTAATAAAGGGTTCCCTTATCTCCGCAATTGTTGCTCTGTCTGGTAGTTTCGTTGGTGAATCTACCATAATTTCATCACCATTAGTTAATTTTACTTCATAGATTACTGATGGGCTTGTTGCTATAATATCAATACCAAATTCCCTGGTTATACGTTCTTCAATAATTTCCATATGAAGTAATCCTAAAAAACCACAACGGAATCCAAAACCCAATGCTTCAGATGTTTCTGGTTCAAATTCTAGTGAAGCATCATTTAACTTTAATTTCTCTAAAGCTTCCTTTAAAGGTTCAAACTTATTAGGTTCTATAGGGAATAATCCTGAATAAACCATTGGTTTCATTGGTTGATATCCTGGTAATGGATTCTTTGCTTCCTGAGCTAAGGTGGTAATGGTATCACCAACTTTTACCGTATTTATTGTTTTTATACTAGCATTGATCCACCCTACTTGCCCGGCTACTAATTTATCTAAATTAATGCTTTTAGGAGTATTTACTCCAAGTTCAACAACTTCATATGATGAATTAGTAGCCATCATCTTGATAATATCTTTTTTAGTAATCTCACCACTAAATACTCTTATAGATGCAATTACTCCTCGATATGGATCAAAGAATGAATCAAAGATCATTGCTTTTGTTTCACTTGTTTCTTCTTCCTTAGGAGCAGGTATTCTTTCAATTATGGTATTTAATAGTTCTTCAACACCAACTCCAGTCTTACCGGAACATAATATGATTTCATCTTCTCTGAATCCCAAAACATCAACTAATTCTTTTGTAATCTTAGGAATATCGGCATTAGGTAAATCAATCTTATTGATTACAGGTATTATCGTAAGATTATTATTTAGTGCTAAATAAAGATTTGCTAAGGTTTGCGCCTCAATTCCTTGAGCAGCATCAACGATTAAAATTGCTCCTTCACAAGCCGCTAAACTTCTTGATACTTCATAGGAAAAGTCCACATGACCCGGAGTATCAATTAAATGAAGGACATAATCCTCGTTTTGATATTTATAGTTAAGTTCAACCGCATTTAACTTAATCGTAATGCCTCTTTCTCTTTCAAGGTCCATACTATCAAGTAGTTGATCTTTCATGTCATGCTTATCAACTGCACCAGTAACCTCTAGGATACGATCAGCTAATGTGCTCTTACCATGGTCAATATGGGCAATTATACTAAAGTTTCTTATATGTTTTAAATCCATATTATCACCTCCACATATTTT
>CAMXBB010000088.1 GCA_947179265.1 uncultured Bacillota bacterium | reverse complement strand
ATCGTATGCTAAGTTATTGATAACTTTAGGTGTTATCTTTATGATACTTTCTTATATTGGAAGATTAATTTCTAATAGTATGTTAAATACAATTGGTAATTATATTAGAAATCAAGAAAATATTGACAGAGATATCAAAGAAAAAAATGACTTAATCATGCAAGAAAAAAGAGAGAAGGCTAAGAATACTAATGTTGTTCGTTGCCCACATTGTGGAGCTGATAACATGTTAACTTCTAAAACTGGCAAATGTAAATATTGTAGAAGAAATATTCAAAATAAAGATAAGTAGAAGCTCATAGATATATGAGTTTCTTTTTGTTTATGATATAATTGAATAGTACGATGATAATGAAGGTGAGTTATGAAAAAAGCTAAAGGGTATAAAGGTGCTGGAATTTCTATTGTTGCTGTTCTTATATTAGTTGCAGGTAATTATATTAATGAGCATTATGACATAAAAACATTCTTTGAACCAACATATTCTAATGTCGAAAAAGAAAGTAGTAGTTTAAAAAATAATTTAGAAATTGATTCTAATAAAGAATCAGAAAAGAGTTATACATTAGATAATATTCCTGAATATAGTGGAGAAGATTATGTAATAATTGATAACAATATTCCTGATTTTACTGATGAAGATCGAAATAGAGAAGAATTTGAATATTATGGAGATAAGGATAGTTTAGGAAGAGCAACTTTAGCAATGTCTAAGATTGGGCTTTCTTTAATGCCAACTGAAAAAAGAGGAGAAATTGGAATGATTAAACCTAGTGGATGGCATACCATAAAATACGATATTGTTGATGGTAAATATTTATATAATCGTTGCCATCTAATTGGATACCAATTGACTGGAGAAAATGCTAATGAAAATAATCTTATAACCTGTACTAGACATATGAATACTAAAGGAATGTTAGGCTTTGAAAATCAAGTAGCATCCTATATAAAGAAAACCAATAATCATGTTTTATACAGAGTAACACCAATATATGAAGATGACGATTTACTTGCTCGAGGAGTATTAATAGAAGCAGAATCTATCGAGGATAAAGGCGAAGGTATTAAATTTAAAGTATTTGTATTTAATATTCAAGATGGAATAGAAATTGATTATAAAACTGGTGATAGTAGTTTAAAATGTGATTAAATTTTACATAATTATTGACGATTATATTTAATAAAAAGGGTATTTAGAGTATAATTAAATTAAGGTGGTATTATGGCAAAACGTAAAAAGAAAAAAGCATCAAATGAAAGTAGTTTTAAATTCTCAGTAGAGATTATTGGACTTATATTTATTCTTATCAGTATCATTGGTCTTGGAGTATTTGGTAGTGTTGGAGACTTAATTAAAAAATTTGCCATATTCCTATTTGGATCTTGGTATAATTTATTGATTGTATTAATCCTTTTATTAGGTGGGTACATGCTTATAAAAAGAAAGCTTCCTAATTTTATATCAGGAAGAATGGTTGGTTTTTACCTACTTTTAATATCAGTATTGAGTATTGCTCATATGAATTATGTTACGACAGGAGTAAGTGTTGGAACGGCTATTAATAACTCTACAGAAGTTTACTTGAATATTATATCTAATAATTATGTTGGGCTTTCACAAACTGGTGGAGGAATTATCGGGTTGCTTGGTAGTTTTGCATCAGTTTCATTGCTTGATAAAACAGGATCTTATATTATATTTGCAGTAATAATTTTATTTGGATTTATTCTTTTATTTGATTTATCATTTACGGATATTTTAGATAGTATTCAAGGATATTTCGCATCTGCTCGTGAAAATAATAAAGAGAGAAAAAATAAACATCATGATGATGAAGATGACGATGATGAAGAAGATATGAATGATGATAATGATGATAATAAAGTGGTTATTAAATCTGTTGAAGAATTGAAAAAGTATCATGCTCCAGAAGTAACTGAAGAAAAAGAGATGCCAGTTGCAGAAGAGGTTGGAGGAATAGTTAGTGAAATTCCTTTAATCAATATCAATTCTAATTATCGTTTACCTAACTTAAATGAAGTATTAGAACCACTAAAGAAAAATAAGAAGTTAAATAGTGATGATTTTATAAAACAAACAACAATTTCATTGCAAAATGTTTTAGCTGATTTTGGCATAACAGGAAAAGTAGTTGCTGTTCATGAAGGACCTACAGTTACCCAATTCGAAGTAGCGATAAAGAATGGTACAAAGATTTCTAAGATAACTGGTTTATCAAAAGAAATTGCTCTTTCTTTAGCAGCTAAGGATGTTCGTATTGAAGCACCTATTCCAGGTAAAACAACAGTAGGTGTAGAAATACCAAATAAGGTAACAGTTGGTGTGCCAATAAGAGAAGTATTGGAATCGAAACTAAAAGAGATGAGCACAATGAAATTACCAGTATCATTAGGAAAAGATATTCATGGTAGTTTATGTGTAACTGACTTAGCTAAGACACCACACCTACTTGTTGCAGGTTCTACTGGATCAGGTAAATCAGTATGTATTAATTCATTTATCAATAGTTTACTTATAACTAAAAGACCAGATGAAGTAAAATTAGTACTTGTAGACCCTAAAAAGGTTGAGTTATCAAATTATAATGGAGTTCCACATCTATTATGTCCAGTTGTTACTGATCCTAAAAAAGCCAGTATTGCTCTACAAAATATTGTTAGAGAGATGGAAAAAAGATATGATCAATTTGCTGATGAAAAGGTTAAGAATATTGGTGGATATAATGACAAAATGTCAGCATTAAAGAAACAACAACCAGAAGATGACACGATAAAATTGATGCCATATATCTTAGTTATTATCGATGAGTTAGCAGACTTGATGTTAGTTGCATCAAAAGAGGTTGAAGATTCAATTATGCGTATTACGCAAATGGCTCGTGCTGCAGGTATTCACTTAATAGTTGCAACACAAAGACCATCAACAGATGTAATTACAGGTGTAGTAAAAGCAAATATTCCATCTCGTATATCATTTGCTGTTGCATCACAAATCGATTCAAGAACAATTCTTGATACAATAGGTGCCGAAAAACTATTAGGTAAAGGTGATATGTTATTTAAACCAATGGGAGAAAACTTTGGTAAACGTATTCAAGGTAACTTTATAAGTGATGAAGAAATTGAGAAGGTAATCGAGTATGTATCACATGAACAAGTTGCTCAATATGATGATTCAATAACTAAAGCACAAGGTGGAGGAAGTAGTGAGAATTTCCCAGGAGGAGATACAGGTGGAAACAATGCTGATGAAGATGATCCACTATATAATGAGATTGTAGATTTCTGTATTGAATCTGGTAAAGTATCAGCATCTCTTTTACAAAGAAGATTCCGTTTAGGATATAATCGTGCTGCAAGATTAATCGATTTACTTGAAGATCGAGGAATAATTGGACCAGCTAATGGATCTAAACCAAGAGAAGTTTTGGTAAAGATAGAAGGCGGACAAAGTCCTGATGAATAGACGTATTTAAATACGTCTTTTTATAATTCATTTGGTACAACATCGTCCCCATGTATTTCAGCATATAAGAATAGAAATCCCGCAATCAACACAAGAGTTGCTCCTAATGCTTGAAGTCCATCAACTAGTCGACCACTTTTTCTATATCTTTTATATGTTAGATCTATGAAGTAAATATAAATTCCTAAAGCTATGAGTAGAATGATAACATTTATTGATTTATATTGCTTTTTATTATTTTCACTATTGTTTAGTATATCTTGCATTTCTAGGTTATTAGCTTTAATTCCAAAATATGCAAAAAATACATATATTATCCATATGATGTTTTCACGTTTTAAAGTTTCTATTCTATCCTCATTCATATTAAATAATATGATGATATAAGCTATTATTGACAAATTAATGTTAATTATGGTAAACTAATCGTCGCATCGAGTTATACTATATCCACATGTTTGACAATTTTAAACGTGAAGTGGTATAATTTAAGTGTAATTGAGGAATAAGGGGGACATTTTATGAAGGGATTTATTCTTGATTATATCAATGAAAATGAATACCGAAAGCTAGAACGTGCATTAAAAAAATATAACATGTTAGCTTTCAAAAAGTTAAACTTCGAATATTATCCTGCACTACGTAGTGGAGAATTCCTAGGTGAACTTGTAGCAAGTGATAAAAAGAGTAATACTGAAACTTATGAGTTAAAGTTACCAAGTGATCATTTATTTACTCAAGTTCATGGTGAAGTTAAATTGAGATATATCGTGTATAAAGAACAAAACATTGTTATGCTTGAAACTATAATGCCAACTGATATCTTATTAGAAGGTCATATAGCAGAGCTTACAACTTATAAAGGTGTAATGATTTCTAAAGCTAACTCTGAAAAAGATAAATTCATGGTTAATTTATTTTCTGCTATGGATAGATAACAAATAAAACCTCTTTTTAGAGGTTTTTTTGTTTGACAAAAGCAATCTAATTGATTATAATAATCGCCAATCAAAGGGATTAATTGTGAAATAGTGTGATAGTGTAGAATTCACAATAAAGAATATTTTTAAACTATATAAATTTTATATAATTTTTAGGGGATGGAATTTATGAATTTAGAGGAACTTATCGAAGAAGTAAAAAAGGTTGTTGCTGAAATTGATAATGAAGAAGTGGATTATAAAAAAATTAAAAGTCTTATGTCTGTATTAAAAAAATTAATAATAAAATTTAGAGAAAAAGCTTTATTGAGTTCAATGTCTGAATTAACGAATATAACTTATACTTTGATGTCAGAATGTGCTGAAGATAAATCCAGTAACTTAGGACAAGTATTAAAATATTTGTATGAAGTAGCAATAGAAACTCAAAGAAATGAGTATATAGATTTTGGTGTATCTCCTATACTAAAATAGATATATACTAGATTATTATGCAAAATAAAAAAGATAATGACTTATCTTTTTTATTTTAAACCAACATTTTTTACATAATTTAATATTTTAGTAAAAGTAGGGGAATTCGTATAAATGGTTTTATCCATTTCATACCATACATCAAAAGCGGTTGCGACATCTCCTTCTAATATTCTTTTTACTTTATCAGATTTAAAAGCAACATTATTTTGTTGTTCTGATAATGAATTGTGACATCCCATATCTTGATATATTCTTGATTGAACATCAGGTTCTAACTTATCACAATAACGAGCAAATGCATATGTATCATCTGCATATTTATCAAATTCTAGAAGAGATGCGAACATACTATCTCTTTTTTCAAGATTTCCAAGTATTTCTTTCATTGCTTGATGTTCAATATTTTCTTTTTCTTCTTTTGAAATTCCGTCATAAGGAGTTATATCACCAATTTTTACTTCACCAATTTCATGGATTGTTAAAACTTCGCATATTGTATCCAAGTCAACAGGATAATCTTCTTCTGATGCAATTCCAATAGCAAGTCCAATAGTTCCAATAACATGTTCAGCTACATTTTCAACTCTAGTATTTTTTATATTCCAATGATTATGATCCCAACCAGATCTTATTTTATCTCTTAGTTTTCTATTCCAATAATAGAATTTAAATATTTCATAGTTCTTTTTATTATCAGGTCCAATTTTACCAATAAATCCATATTTTTGGGCGATTGAAAATAATTCTTCAATACTTAATTCTTGTAAATGTTCATTGGGAATAACAACATCAAAAAAGTAGTTAAGTCCAACTTCGATTATTTCACAATCAAATGCTAGACTTCCTAATCTATCATTTCCAATAGATACTCCATAGAATTTAGCAAGTTCAGCTTTAAATTGTTTACCTTTAGATAAATTATTTAAAATACTATCTAGTTCTTTTTCATAAAATTCATTGAGCATACCGAATAAAATGATTCTAATGGTTTCACCAATATTATCTGTTATATTATATTCGGAGTTAATTGCTACAGCCAGAATCATAGCACCATATATTTGATTAGCAAGACTTTGATTTTGACTTTCTAAAGTATATTTTGTTTTATTAACTAACATATAAAAGTCAAGGGCTTTTTTTATTTTGTCTGAATCCATAATGTCACCTCTATGTACAAAATATTATAC
>CAMXBB010000087.1 GCA_947179265.1 uncultured Bacillota bacterium | reverse complement strand
GAGTATTATATATTGCAATAAATACTTATTTAGTGATTATAACTATAATCTTGTTAGAAAAACAATTATGAATACTTTAATATCTTTCATTAATGGAGATATCTCAAATTTAAAATCAGAAAGAAAATTTGATAGTATTTGGTTTTCAAATGTAGCTCAATACTTAGCTTTTGAAAAAGTTATTGCTATGGTTAATAATGGGATTAATGCTTTAAATCCTGAGGGTAAAATATTACTTTGCTATTTTTGGAATACTAGTATGATGGTTAAAGGTTTTCCTATTGAAGCTTTTCATAATATTCAAGCTTCAAAAATTATAATACCTGGGATATCTGAACATGGAAATGAAAATAGTGTTTTGATATACGACAATAAATGTTCTTTAATAAAAAAATAATCATTCTTATTTCGTAAAGAATATTTGTATTAAATTTAGTTATAGTATATAATAAATATATACTAAATAGTTATCTATGATATTAATTAAATAGGGAAGTGAGTTTATGAAAAGTAAGACAGAAATGCGCAATTGGATTATAGTAGTTGTAATTGGTATTGTAACTTTTTGGGGATTAAACAATTTTGATGTTCTTGGAAATATTATAAAACGAATAGTAAACGTTTTACTTCCATTCATCCTAGGTGGAGTTATAGCTTTTATTTTAAATATTCCGATGAAACATATTGAAAATCTATTAAAGAGAAAAATAAAAAATAGGGATGGTTTAGTAAGAGTTATATCTATTATTTTATCTTTGATACTATTTTTAGGAGTAATATCATTTATTTCATTACTATTACTTCCAGAATTAATTGAAAATATAACTTTATTGATTGGAAGTATTCCTGACATAATAGATCAAGCGGAGCAGTATCTTGGTAAGATATTGAAAAAATATCCAGATGTTCAAAGACAAATTGAGATGATGTTCTCTGGAGCTGGAAGTATCTCGGATATTATCTCTAATCTTCTAAATTATTTTATAAATGGTTCATTAGGATTTTTAAGCGAATTGATTTCTGGATTTATAACATTATTTATGGGATTAATATTCTCAATGTATATGTTAAGTCAAAAAGATTATTTGATTAGAGGAACTAAGAAAGTATTATATGCAACAATGAATGAGTCTTTGGCTGATAGAGTAATTGATGTTGGTGGAAATATTAATAAAACTTTTGCTGCTTTCTTATCAGGGCAATGTTTAGAAGCAACCATCTTGGGAGTCTTAGTATTCATAGCATGTACAATATTTAAATTTCCATATGCAATATTGATATCTATGTTAGCAACTGTAACATCATTGATTCCAATATTTGGTGCTTTAATTGCATTAGCCTTAGGTTTTATTCTTATTGCCCTTACAGATTTTACTCAAGGAATAGTGTTTATTTTAGTATTTGAACTTGTTCAACAATTTGAGGCCAATTTTATCTATCCAAGAGTTGTTGGAAAATCTATTGGATTATCTCCTATGTGGACACTTCTTGCTATAACGATTGGTGGTAATCTATTCGGAGTAATCGGTATGATTATTGGACTTCCATTTGCTTCGGTAATATATTCAATATTTAGAGAAATTGTAAATAATAAATTAGATGAAAAGGAAATAAGTATTTCTTAATATGATTTTGTAAAGTCATGTAAATAATTAATGATGATTGTTTATATGATTTTTTTATTTGCTAAAATAATGTTAGAAAGTGAGTGTAGTAAATAAATGGCAAAAAAATTAATTGGAGGTATTTTTAGTATAGCAGGAGCTTTATTCATAGCAATAAGTTTCATTGCTTTACCTAATGTTTTTGATTATGAAAACAAGATTGATACAGTTGGAACTATAACAAATATTGTTAGACGTGATGAAGATGATTACGACGTGTATGTATCTTATTCAATCGATGGCGTAGAATATGAAAGTAAGCTAGGAGGATATTCATCAACATATCATAAAGGAAAGCAAATCGATATCTATTATGATAAAGATAATCCTAAAAATATTGGGGTGAAATCATTAGATTTATTATTCCTTATATTTCCATTCTTGGGAGTTTTATTCTTGATAGTAGGTATTGTAATTGTAGTTAAATCTGATGGAAAGAAAAGATTACTACAAAAGCTTAAAGAAACAGGTGATTTAGTAAATGCTAATTATATTGAAACAAAAGTAAACTATAATTATACAATTAATGGTCGTAATCCATACAATATAGTTTGTACATGGGTATCTCCTGAAGATAATAAAAAATATACTTTTGTTAGTGAAAACTTATGGGATGATCCATCTACTGATATCCAAAATCTTAATATAACGATGTTTCCAGTATATATTAACCCACAAAATAAGAATCAATATGTAGTAGATGTTAAAGCAATTTTACCGAATGCTAAATAAAAGCCTTATAAGGCTTTTTAATATGCAATAGATTTATAAAAATATATGATATAATGGTTATGGTTGAAGTGGGTGAATCGATATGGATGATGTGAAAATATTAGATATCTTTTATACTAAAATTGTTCCTGAAGCAAGAAGTGGTAAAATTGATTGTTTCTTTGCAGTGAATATGGTATTTAATTTAAATATTGATAACAGAGATGTTAGTAGATGCGATGCTCTTCCTTATGATGACATTTTAATACCAACATTAAAGATTACCAATCGTCATTTATTTGATAATTTACTAATTGAATATGTCAATCGTGCTAGAAATTTTTATGATCATTCCAACTTTAAATTTTTGGATGATTTAGATATGATGAATATTCCTAAAGTTGAGGATTTGAAAGATGAATATTTAATTGCGTATATAATATGTATGTTATTCGCTAATGCAACATTCGATGATTTTGCAGATCCTGTAACCTTTTTAGAATCAAGAATAGCAATGTTTGATCAAAGGATTCTGCCATCAAACGGAATAGTAGATTTTGGATATCTAGATACGATTGGTGCAAATCTTTATTTAGAAGAAGAGGTAAGTCCAATTAAAGCTGAGAGTCCGTATCGTATTGTTGGATATCTTGAATTTGATAATGGATATCGTCTTGTATTACCCGAAATATATGCTGGTAAAACTCAAGATAAATATCAAATATATGGCATACAAAAGACAACACCATCAGATGCTTTAGAGGAGAGACATTACTTAAAAAGTATTAGAAAAGGAATGATTGCTAAGATTAATGGAGCTCCAGAACATTATTTTCTTTCAGTGATGGCATTCTTATCTCTATGTAGTGATAAACCAATCGAAGTAGTACCATTCTTAGTCGAGAGGTGGAATGCTAAAAGAATTGCTTTAATTAATAAAGCAGGGAGAAATCCTGATATTACTCAAGAAGATATTGAAAGAGAACAAATCAAGATTCAAAGCAATCTTACCGATATCTTGATTCGTTATTTTACAAAGTTAGAAGATGTTACTGAAGGTATGGATTTATCTCTAACTCCTTTAGAGATGGATTCTAATCTACATATTCAAATGAGTGATTCTATTAATAGTAGAAGTATCTTATTTAATGAATTATTTACTAAAGCAAAAGATTATCAGAAACATAATAAAAGTAATTTAGGAAGATGAGGAAAATAATATGAAGATTATAACAATATGTGGAAGTATGAAATATATAAATCAAATGATGGAGATAGCTGAAAAGAAAGAATTGGAAGGTAATTGTGTATTAATGCCAATATATTGTCCAACAAAACCAAATAAGGGTTCTTATACTGAAGAAGAGATTAAAATACTTGATGATATGCATAAGGAAAGAATAAAGCTTTCAGATGCTATTCTTGTAGTAAATGTTGATAATTATATTGGTTCTAGTACCAAGAGTGAAATAGAATATGCAACATCTTTAAATAAAGAGATAATATACTATACTGATGTTATAGATAAGGGTTAAATGTTTTTAATCCTTTTTTTGTTTTATTATTTAGGGTATAATATGTCTTATACAAAAATGATACAATTCTTATTTATTATTTTATTAGAGTAGGTGTTTTATGATTAATGTATTAATAGTAGAAGATGAAGAGGCGATTGCCAATTTAATTAAGATAAGTTTAGAAGGAGCAGGTTATTTAACTAATATTGCATATGATGGAGAAGCAGCCATTGACCTTGTAGAAGAAAAACAGTTTGATCTAATATTATTAGATGTAATGATTCCTAAGGTAGATGGTTTTTCAGTACTAGAATATGTTCATAATCAAAATATTCCGGTTATCTTTATTACTGCATTAAGTGATGTTAATAATAAGGTAAAGGGACTTAAAATGGGAGCAGAAGATTATATAACAAAACCATTTGCATTAGAAGAATTACTTGCAAGAGTAGAGGTAGTGTTAAGACGCAATAATAAAATAACGGATATTATTAAATATCGTAATATTGAGATTAATACTAGTTCTCATATCGTAACTATGGATGGTGCAGTTATTGATTTAACAAAAAAAGAATTTGATCTATTACTACTATTTATGCAAAATAAAAATGTTGCTCTTTATCGTGAAGTAATATATGAACGTATCTGGAAAGAAGATTTTTATTCTGATACTCGAACTGTTGATTTGCATATTGCAAGGTTAAAGAAAAAGTTAAACCTTGAAGCAGAAATCAAAACGGTTTATAAGATCGGATATCGATTTGAGGTACAGTCATGAAACTAAGTTTTAAAATATTTGCTATATCATTTTTAATAGTAATTTCTTTATTGGGATTGTTTGGTTTTGTAATAATTACTAATAGTTTTAACAAAGAATTAATTATTGAAAAAGAACGTATAACTAATGATAATAAATTTTTATCAATGGTTATAACAAGTTTATATAAGAATGATTTTACTTCTGTTAATAATAATGATGGTACGATATATCCTAATATCAATGATTATTTTTTAAGTATATTTCAAAATATGAGTAATGATGGTGAAGTATTTATTGGAACAAAGAAGAGACTTAAGTATGTTGATGATAAACTACTTGACAGTATATCATCAAATGAACAAATATATCGGGTTATTGAGATTAATAATACCTATTATTCACAAGTCATAACTAAGTTATCTAATGATTCACAAGATACCTTTATAGAGCATTTATCATCTTTACAAACGATATATGATATGAGATCTGATAATTATCATTTTTATACATTATTCTTAATTATTGGATCTTTAATTAGTTCGATTATATTATATGCTTTCTCGATATATGTTACATATCCTTTAAAGAAATTAAATAAAATCAGTAAATTATGGGAGGAAGGTAACTTTAATGTTAGAAATAATGCTAGTATTAGGAGTATGAAGAGCGTGGAATTATCTAATCTAGCATTACAGTTTAATAATATGGCAGATAAACTATCACATCATATCGAAGAGTTAGAAGATTACAACCAAAGACAAGAAGATTTTATATCAAGATTTACGCATGAATTAAAGACTCCATTAACTTCAATAATTGGTTATGCAGATGTCATAAGAACATACGATGTAGATTCTAAAAAACGTCATGAATTTGCTGATTATATTTTCAAAGAAGGAAAAAGACTTGAAGAGTTGACTCAGCATTTATTGAAACTAATATTACTTAAGAATGATGAATTTGATTTTATTGATTATAATTCCAAAAAGCTATTTAGAGAATTAGATAGATCAACGGTATTCTTAGTAAATAAATATGAAGCTAATATCTCATATGATTGTGAAGAAGCAATCATCAACATTGAGCCAGTATTACTAAAATCATTACTTTATAATCTGGTAGATAATGCGTGTAAAGCAAGTATAGATAATAAAGATATTATCATTAGAGGAAAGATTAAAAATGATTCTTATGTGATAAGTGTAATCGATCATGGAAAAGGAATCGACGAAGAAAATCTAAGCAAAGTTACTGAACCATTTTTTATGGAAGATAAATCAAGATCTCGTAAACAAGGTGGAGCAGGACTTGGACTTTCCTTAGCTAAAGAGATTGCTCGTATTCATGGAAGTGAATTAGATATTAAGAGTAAATTAGGGAAAGGTACTACGATGTCAATAAGGGTGAGAATTTATAATGAAAAATAAAAAATATGCTGTAGTATTAATAATATTTATTGTATTAACTTTAGCGATAATAAAAGTACCATCTCTTTAC